>JBEATZ010000017.1:0-4247 GCA_041161695.1 Planctomycetota bacterium
GCAGCCGCGGATGCGCGCGGGCTACCCGCCGCTGCCCTTCGGCGCCGCGGCAGGCGGTTCTGCCTGCCAGCCGGCCGCTCGCGCCAGCGCGTCGAGGAAGCGGTCCATGGCGTCGCGCGCCTGCGCGCTCGTGCAGGTGTAGTGGTTGAGCATCACGCTGAAGAAGACGGGCGGGTGCTTCGGGTCCTGTGGATCGAGCACGCCGCTGAGCGCGGACACCATGTCGATGGTGCCGGTCTTGGCGCGTAGGCGGCCCTTTGCGGCGGTCTCCCGCAGCCTGCCGCGCAGCGTGCCGTCGACACCCGCCACCGGCAGCGATTCGAAGTACACGTCGCGGAACGGCGCTGCCCACATGGCCTGCAGCAGCGCCACCAGCTGCCGTGGCTGCACGAGGTTGCGCCGCGACAACCCGCTCTGGTCGGCAAGGACCATGCCCCTGGCGTCGACGCCGAGCTTGGCGAGCGCCTCGCGCACGTGGGCATCGGTTGCGGCACGGCTGCCGTTGCTGCCTGCCACGCGCGCGGCGGTGCGCGCGAACTGCTCGGCATAGAGGTTCTGGCTGTCCTTCATCATCGGCGCCATGAGTTCGCGCAGCGGCTTCGACTGCCACTGCGCGAGTTCGCGCCAGGGCTGGGCCGGCACCCCCACGTCGTCGCCGTCGACGGCAGCTCCGGTCTGGACGCCTGCGCGCTGCAGCGCGCCAGCCAGGCCCTGTGCCGCGTAGCGCGTGGGGTTCTCGACCGACAGCCGGAACCGCTGTTCCGCGGCGCCCGCCGGGAGCGCACCGCGCACCAGGAAGCTGTTGGTGAACGGCTGGCGCGTGACGTCGAGTGCCGCCTTCGCGTCCGCCGGGCCGCACGTGAAGTCGGCGCGACCCAGCACGTAGCGGATGTCGGGCTCGACGCGCAGCAGCGGCGGGCTGCCCTCCTCGGTGCCCGACACGAACAGCGTCGCGGCATTCTCGGCGAAGCACAGGCCGCCGAACTGCGCCGCATAGTCATCGCCCAGGTAGTCCCACTGCCAGCCGCGACCGATGTGCTCGTCGGCCTGGCAGTCGTCGACGCCCACGATGCGGCCGCCGATGCGCTTCACGCCTGCCTCGCCCAGCTGCCGGACGAGGTCGCGCATGGGCTCGAACGGGTCGGTGGCGGGCCTGCCGCCGAGCGACGGGTC
The DNA here is from genome assembly GCA_041161695.1 of Planctomycetota bacterium. Lineage (GTDB taxonomy): Bacteria > Planctomycetota > UBA1135 > UBA1135 > UBA2386 > JBEATZ01. The sequence goes on from JBEATZ010000017.1 coordinate 1,174, forward strand.
GCCGTCCCCCACCAGCAGCAGGTCGCCCTGCAGCACGCCGTCCGCGAGCGCGGCAGCGGTCTGCACGCGCGTGGTCCAGCGGAAGTCGGCGCCCAGCGTCGCGAGCGCCACGGCACCGCTCACGAGCTTCATGTTGGAGGCGGGCAGGAAACCCTTGTCCGCGTCGTGCGCGACCACGAAGGCTGCTTCCGAACCCTGCGCCACCACGACGCCGATGCGCGCACCGCCGAGCGCAGGCTCGGCGAGCAGCGCCGCAAGCGCCTTCTCGACCGCGGCGCGGTCGAGCGGCGCAACCTGGTCCTGTGCCACGAGGGCGCTGGCGCAGGCGAGGACGAACGCAACGGATCGCAGTGCCATGCGTTCAGGCTAGCAGGCTGCGTGGTGCGGGGCACCACGCAGCCGCGACCGGCTACTTGCCGCCGGCCTGTTCCTTCTCGGCCTCGGCCACCATCTCGGCGATGGCCTTGTCGATCTCCTCCTCGCCGTGGATGTCACGGTGGCGGATCACGCCCTTGTGGTCGATGAGGAAGATCGTCGGCCAGCCGCTGATGTTCCAGCGGGTCGAGATCGGGCCGTCGGTGCTGCCGTCCCAGAAGCTGCGCCAGGTGACCTTGTCCTCGGCCAGCAGCTTCCTGAGCTGCTCCTTGTTCCGGTCACTGTTGACGCCGATCAGGGCGAAGGGGCGATTCTTGTACTGTTCCACGAGCGACCGCTCGTGCGGGATCATGGCCCGGCAGGGCCCTCACCAGAATCCCCAGAAGTCGAGCATCACCACCTTGCCCCGGTAGTCCGAGAGCTTGAAGGGCACGTCGTCCGTGTCCTTGCCCTCGATCTCGGGAGCCGTGCACCCGACCTGCAGGTTCTCCATCTCGAAGATCGTGCCCTCGGCCTCGGCCTTCATCCGTGCGTCGCCGAGCTCGGCGGCCTTCACCAGGTCGGCCTTGCCCGCTGCACGCTCCTCGTCGCTCGTGGCGTGCTGGAGCATCATGCTGCCGCGCGCGTAGTGCGCAGCGGCCAGCACCTTGGCATCCTTGTTGGCGGCCAGCACGCGGTCGAACGCTGCGCGCACCGCGGCATCGCCGCCGAGCGCGCGTTCGCCGATGCGCGGCAGGAACTGCACGAACTGGGCGATCTGCGGGCTCCCGGCATGGCCCTCGACCAGCGTCTTCGCCGCGTCCTGCAGCACCGCGCGGTCGCTGCCGCCGCGCATCGTCAGGAACAGCAGGAACGGCACCGCATCCTCGGTACCTGCGTACTGCTTCGCGTGCTCCTGCGCCTTCGCGACGAACTGCTGGATCGGCGGTTCCATCGAGATGGCCGGCTGCGCGCCGCCGCTCTTCTTGGCCTCGGCCACCTGCTTGCGCAGCGCGGCCTGCCACTCCTTCATCGCAGCATCGGTCTTCTCGACCAGCTGCTGGTACTCCGTCTTCGCGTCTGGCTTCGCCTGCGGCTCCTGTGCCAGGAGCGGGATCGCGAGGGCGAAGAACGCGGTCACCATCGTGCGTGCCATGCGTCCACCTAGGGGTTGGAGTTCCGTTGCAGGAACTCGAGGAAGAGCGGCTCCCAGTTGCCGGGGCCGCCGCTGAGTCCCGTGGCCCGGAGCCTGGCTCCGGACTTCGGGTCGATGATCACGAAGAAGGGCATGGCATAGGTTCCTGCGAACTCCTGCTGCCGTGCCTTGTTGTCGGCGAACTGCGCTTCCGTGAGGCTGGACTGGATGTCCACGTGCATGCGTGCCTCGACGAACTTCTGCTTCAGGACCCCTGCGACCGCAGGGCGGAGGAAAACGTCGTTTTCCATGCCGCGGCAGCTGGGTCAATTGAAGCCGGTGAAGTTGGCGAGCAGCAGCTTGTCCTGCTTGCGCGCGAGCGCGAGCGCTGCAGAGAAGTCGTCCTTCACCAGTTCGTGGCCCTTGTTGGCCTTCGCGTCACCGCGCGAGATGACGCTCGGCGCCGAGTAGGGCGGCGCGAACTGCGTCATGACGAAGTCGAGCTTGAAGCCCATCGCGCCGTACAGCAGGTAGAACGCGAGGCCGAAGAACACCGCTCCGCTCGTCATGCGGCCGGCCCCCACGCCCTCGAACGTCGATCCCTTGCCGCGGATCAGCCCGAAGAGGTACAGCGAGCAGAGCAGCAGGATCGCCGCACAGGCGAGCAGGAACAGCTCGCGCGGCAGGATGTTCCACGCGAAGTACAGGTCGACGTTGGAGACGAACTTGAGCGCCGCGGCCAGTTCGACGAACCCGAGCGTCACCTTGAGCGTGTCCATCCACTCGCCTGCCTTGGGCAACTGCTTCACGCGGCCGGGCAGCAGCGCCAGCGCCACGAACGGCGCGGCCATGGTCAGGCCGAAGATCGCCATCCCCAGCGCCACGTCGAACAGGCCCTCGCCCGAGGCTCCCACGTGCCCGAGCAGCGTGCCGACGATGGGAGCAGTGCAGGTGAACGAGGTGACGACCAGCGTCGCCCCCATGAAGAACACCCCCAGCAGGCCGCCGGTGGCCGAGGCCTTGCCGGCGGCGTTCTGGATCGCAGCAGGCGGCTGCAGGTTGATCGCGCCGAACAGCACGAAGGCGAAGAACACGAAGCCCAGCGCCAGCACCGTGTTGGTCACCCAGTGGTTGGCGAACGCGATGATCACCGGGCCCACGGCGATGCCGATGAGCACGAACATCAGCACGATGCCGATGCCGTAGGCGAGTGCGAGCGCCAGCACGTTGCCGCCCCGCTTCTCCGCCTGCTTGGTGAAGAAGCTGAACGTGATCGGGATCATCGGGTAGGTGCACGGCATCGCGAGGGCGAACAGGCCGCCACCGATGCTGAGCAGGATCAACCCGAGCAGGCCGCCGAAGTCGTCCTTGGGTTCGCCGTCCTTCGCTCCCGCAGGCTTGGCTGCGGATGCATCCGCCTTCGGCTGCTTCGGCAGGAACTCGGCGCGCGCCTCGCCGGCCTCGACCTGCAGCACGGCGCGGAACGCCGCCTGGCTGGGCGGGTCGCAGGCATCGGGCGTGCAGGCGATGTAGTCCGCGGTGCCGGCCACCGCGACCTCGCCGGGCGCCCTGCCCGCAGGCACGG
>JBEATZ010000038.1:0-3190 GCA_041161695.1 Planctomycetota bacterium
TCAGCCGCCTGTTGGACTGTTCACGACTCGGGTTCAACGTCCCGTGGCAACGGAACCAGCAGCGTGGCGATGAGGATGCCGGCCACGATCGAGCCGCCGACCATGAGCATGAGCCCGCCGAGGCTGCCCATGCTGCCTCCCGTTCCCTCGTGGATGGCGGAGGCGATGCCGCGGAATCCGAGGCTGCCGGGCACGAGCAGCAGCAGGCCCGGGGTGCGGACGACAGCGCTCGGGCGGCGGCGCCACCGCGCGTACAGGTTGCCCACGATCGTCACGCCCATGGCGCCCGTGAACGCAGCGAGTTCGGGGCCCACCGTGGCGTTGCCCAACTGCAACCCGAACCAGGCACAGGCCACCGCGACGGCGACCCAGAACAGCTGGTTCCACTTGGCGCGCAGCAGCACGGCGCTCGCGAGCGCGACGCACGGCACCGCGGCGAGCGGGGCCCAGCCCGGCAAGGCGACGGGTGCCTCGGCCGCAGGAGCGTCACCGAGCGCATAGCCGACCAGCGCCGAGCCGATGGCGGCGCAGACGGCCATGTTGAGCAGGGTGCCGAGGGCGCCGAGGAGCCGCGCACTGCCGGAGGCTAGGTGCCGCATCGCGAGTTCGCCGAGCGCCGTCGTGAACGTGTAGCCGGGCAGCAGCACGATGATGGCGGCCAGCATCACCATGGGCGCGTCCATGGACACGATCTCGCGTGCGCCCACGTGCGCCAGCACGCTCGCCAGGAGGCACGCGAGCGGCTCGAAGGTGCGGTCGAGGGCCGACCCCGGCCGAACCAGCAACGCGCAAAGGCCCAGCAGCAACCCGATGGCGGCTGCACCCGCGACCTCCATGAGCCCGCCGCCGAGGAACACCACGGCTGCGGCGCTGGCTGCCGCGCGCGCGGGCAGTTCGAGCCAGCCCGGCATCGCGGCAGGAGCCGTCATCACCTCCTGCAGCCGGACGAGACCCTGCTGCGGCTGGATGCGGCCCTGGGTGACCTCGTCGCGGATCCGGTAGACGAGCGCCAGCCTGCCGAGGTCCTGGCTGCCGGGTTGCACGCGGATGAGCCGCGACTGGGGCGGCGTGCCGTCGCCGCGGTGCAGTTCGATGAAGATGCCGGTGGGCACCGAGAAGAAGCTGCCATGGAGCCCCAGGTGCCGCGCGCAGGCGGCCATGGCGTCCTCGACGCGAAAGCTCGGGCTGCCCAGCGCATGCAGCGCCTTGCCCAGCTCGATCACGAACTGCACGTCGCTCATCGGGGGGAGGGAGGATAGGTGCGCGACGCCCGGATGCGAGGGTGATGCCGCCCTTCGCCCACCGCACCGTTGGCATCCCCCTGCCTGCACGCCAAGATCCGCGCATGCAGCGCGTGCTGGAACCCGAGTACATGGACACGGTCGAGGAGGCCGAGGGCTACCAGGCAATGGACCACTCGGCGGCGAATGCCGCGGTGGTCGCGCGCTTCCTCGAACTCGGGGGCGGGCAGTGCGAGCGGGTGATCGACCTCGGCACGGGGCCCGGCGACATCCCGATCCTGCTGGCACAGCGGGCAGGGCAGCCGCACATCACGGCCGTGGACGCAGCCGAGGAGATGCTCCGGCTCGCGCGGCCCAAGCTCGTGGCCCTCGGACTCACGGCACGCATCGACTTCGTGCGCGCCGACGTGAAGGCCCTGCAGTGGCCGGACGATTCCTTCGACGGCGTGTTCAGCAACACGATCCTGCACCACATCCCCGAGCCGCTGGAGTTCCTGAAGGAGGCAGCGCGCGTCCTGCAGCCCGGTGGCGTGCTGCTGATCCGCGACCTGTTCCGCCCGGCGAACGAGGACGAGGCCTGGCGGCTCGTGGACCTGCATGCAGCCGGTGCGAACGAGTACCAGCGCCAGCTGTTCTTCCAGTCGTTCTGCGCCGCGCTGACGCTCGAGGAGGCACGAGCCTGCGCGCGGGAGGCCGGCCTCGGTCATGCGCGCGTCGAGATGAGCAGCGACCGCCACTACACGATCGAGATCGGTCGATGAGCGCGCACCCGCACCGCCTCGCGCCCACGCTGGCGCAGCTGGGTGTCGCCGAGGGTGCGTTCGAGGCGCCGGGCGCCGGCAGCGCCGACTGCCGCATCGACCTCAAGCTGCTGCAATGGCGCGCCCTCGAGGCGGCGCGCACCAGCCCGAAGGCACGCGCGCGGCTCGCCGCGTTCGACCCGACGACGCACGCGCACCTGTGGGCCGGCACGGTGCAGGACGGCGTGGCGCGCGGCTTCGCCGCGGCGCTGGAGGAGGCCGCGAGCCTCGCGCCTGCCGCGGCGCCGGTCGACCCGTTCGTCGGCGCCGAGGGGCTCGTCGACCTGCAGGGCAGGGAACTCGGCCGCAAGAAGGACATCCTCGTGGCGAGCGGCGGCGCACGCGTGCGCTTCGGCCGCAAGGACGGCCTGCTGTTCGTGCACCGCGAAGGCGGGCTGCACAGCGCGAACTTCCTCCGCTTCGAGGACCGCGCCGACCACGGCACGCTCGATGCGCCGCGCCTCGACGAGGCGGAACGGCCGCGCATCTTCTCCGCCCAGTTCCTGAAGGCCGTGCGGTACCGCACCTGCAAGGCAGCAGACGAGCTCGTGCTCGAGGGGAACCTGGGGCGCGGCCGGAAGGGCCACGGCTGCCGCATCGTGGTGCGGGGGCACCGCGGCGAACAGCAGCTGCGCCTCACGATCCGCGTCGACAACCGCCACACAGACCACCGGTTGCGCGCGCGCTTCCTCGGCATCCCGCGCACGGTGGTCGCGCACTGCTGCACCGAGGTCGGCGAGGTCGTGCAGAACGATGCGGGCGGCTTCGTCGCGTTCACCCTGGTGCGCTCCGTGGGCGCCCTCGACACCGCACACGGCGGGGTGCCCACCCCTGCGGCCCAGTGCTCCGGCCCCATCGAGCACGAGTTCCTGCTCGGCTGAGCCGCCCCGGTGCCCGGATCCACGGTCGAGGGCATCTGCCTTGCGCCGCGCGGACGGCACGCAGTGGTCATGGCGCGGGCCGCTCGCTAGCTTGGCGCGGCTCCACCGTGGAACTCGACTTCAACCTCCTGCTCGGCTTCGCATGCGGTGCAGCCCCAGCTCTGCTGCTGCTGCGCCGGCGGTCCGCGCACCATGGAGCGGAAGCCGCGGCACCCACGGCGCCCGGGACGCAACCTGGGGAGGCAAACGATGCGGATGCGGAGGCCGG
>JBEATZ010000048.1:0-2970 GCA_041161695.1 Planctomycetota bacterium
CTCGTCGAACTCGCCGCGCGGCGCGACCCGTCGCTGGCGGCCGCACTGGCCGCGCCCGGCTCGGTGCTCGGCGGCGATGCCGCGACGGTTGCGGACCGCTGCCTTGCGGAGGCCGAGGCGCTGGGCGCCGGGCCGGCGCTGCGCGAGCAACGGTTGTTCGCCGTGCCACGCCTGGCCGCGGCCTTTTTGTCCCGGGGCGAACGCAGGCAGGCGGTCGAACTGCTCGAACTGGGGATCCGCAGGCTCGACGAGGTCCGCGACAAGGACGTTGCCGCGGCATGGCGCGTGCTGCTATTGCCTGTCGTTGCATACCTGAAGGGCGAGCGCGACGAAGTACCCCCCGAAGTTCTCGCCGACGAACGGGTGGGCGTCCTGCTACCCTTCCTCCGCTGACCCCCCTCCCATGTTCGATTTCCTCGTGGAAGCGATCGCGCAGTACCCCTACGTCGGGGTCGCGCTCATCTTCCTCGTGTGCGGCATCGGATTGCCGCTGCCGGAGGAGATCGTGCTCGTGGCCGCGGGCTACATCTGCGCCACGTCGCCCGAGAAGGCCGGGCTGCCCGTCATGATGGCGTGGTGCGCCGGCGCGATCTTCGCCGGCGACCTCATCCCCTACATGGCGGGCAGACTGTTCGGCCCGCGGCTGCTGCGGCTGCGCACCATGCGCCTCGTGGTGACGAAACGCAGGCTCGCGACCTTCGACCACTGGTTCCGCCGCCGCGGCGACCTCGTCATCTTCATCGCGCGCTTCCTCGCCGGCATCCGCGTCGTCGCGTTCTTCACGGCAGGCACCATGAACATGCCGTTCCGCAGGTTCTTCCTGCTCGACGGCCTCGGCATCGTGCTCATCGTCCCGGCGCTCACCTACGCCGGATACCACTTCGCCCCCGGCATCGACGGCCTGATCGGCTACGTGAAGCAGATGGAGCGCGGCATGCTGATCGCGACCATCGCGCTCATCGCGCTCGGCGTGCTCTGGATGTGGCGCGCCCGCAAGCGGCAGGCGTACCTCGAGAGCGTGTCGAACCCGAGCGAGGCCTTCGTGGAAGCACGGCCCGTCGACCCGAACACGAACGAGACGAGCGCACCGTCCGATGACAACGGACCTTCGCGCAACGACCGCTGAGCCGCGCTGCGCGTGATCCGGCCTGACCGGTGAAATCTTGTCCACCTATGGGGGCGCCCGTACCATCCCCGCCCTCCAAACCGGGCCCACGGGCCACCTCTCGAGGCATTTCGCAATGGACACCCTGTTCTCCGACTGGCTCTACATCTCCCTGGGCACCGCGGGTGCGGCTGTCGTCTTCGCGTTCGTGTTGTTCCGCAACATCATGTCGAAGGACCCAGGCGACGCGAACATGACGCGCATCGCCGGCTACATCCAGCAGGGTGGCAAGGCCTTCCTGCAGGCCGAGTATCGCTGGCTGTTCCCCTTCGTGGTGGTCGCAGCAGTCCTGCTGAGCCTCGGTGCGGATGACCCCAAGACCGGCCTCGGCATCAAGACCGCGATCGCCTTCGTCATGGGCGCCACCTTCTCCGCCGCCGCCGGCTACTTCGGCATGCACTGCGCCACCCGCTCCGCGGTGCGCACGACGCAGGCCGCCAAGACGAGCCTCGGCGCAGCCCTCGACGTGGCCTTCAAGTCGGGCACCGTGATGGGCATGACCGTGGTGGGCCTCGGCCTCATCGGCATCGCCGTGCTGATGCTCGCCTACGGCATCAATGGCATCAACTACGTGCTGGGCTTCAGCTTCGGTGCGTCCTCGATCGCGCTGTTCGCACGCGTGGGCGGCGGCATCTACACCAAGGCTGCCGACGTCGGCGGCGACCTGGTGGGCAAGGTCGAGGCAGGCATCCCCGAGGACGACCCGCGCAACCCGGCCACGATCGCCGACAACGTCGGTGACAACGTGGGCGACGTGGCGGGCATGGGCGCCGACCTCTTCGAGTCGTACGTGGGTGCGATCATCGCAGCCGCGATCATCGGCTGGGAACTCTCCGGCGGCCTCGGCGCCGAGGCAGGCAAGGCCGCTCCCGTGATGATCTACCCGGTGGCGCTCGCAGCCGTCGGCATCGTGGCCTCGATCCTCGGCACGTTCCGCGTGCGCGCGAACGACGAGAGCAAGCTCTCCTCCGCGCTGTTCGGCGGCCTGACGCTCGCCTCGATCCTGCTGGTCGGCGGCGCCGCGGCGGTCACCTCGATCATCGCCCCGACGATCACCCACGAAGGTCACACCTACGGCCACTGGAACATCTTCAGCGCCGTGGTCATCGGCCTCGTGCTGGGCGTGCTGATCGGCAAGATCACCGAGTACTACACCTCCGAGAAGATGCGCCCGGCGCAGACGATCGCCGAGCAGTCCAAGACCGGCGCGGCCACGAACATCATCCACGGCCTCGCCACCGGCATGGCCTCCACCTGGCTGCCCGTGCTGCTCCTCGCCATCGGCGTCTGGGGCTGCAACCAGATCGCCGGCATGTACGGCATCTGCGTCGCGGCGGTCGGCATGCTGAGCACGCTCGGCATCTCGCTGGGCGTCGACGCCTACGGCCCGGTTGCGGACAACGCAGGCGGCATCGCCGAGATGTCCCACCAGGACCCCTCGGTGCGCAAGCGCACCGACTCGCTGGACGCCACGGGCAACACCACGGCGGCCATCGGCAAGGGCTTCGCCATCGGCTCGGCCGCGCTCACCGCGCTCGCGCTGTTCAGCGCCTACAAGACCCAGGCCGGTGACGTGAACCTGTCTCTCGCCAACGCCGACGTGGTCATGGGCCTGCTGATCGGCGCCATGCTGCCGTTCCTGTTCTCGTCGATGGCCATGAAGGCCGTGGGCAAGGCCGCGAACGCGATGGTCGAGGAGGTCCGCCGCCAGTTCCGCGAGATCAAGGGACTGATGGAGGGCACCGCCGAGGCCGACTACGCCCGCTGCGTCGAGATCTCGACCAAGGGCGCGCTGCGCGAGATGG
>JBEATZ010000051.1:0-4292 GCA_041161695.1 Planctomycetota bacterium
CGATGATCCGCAAGGCGATGGAACTCAACGAACAGGGCATCAAGGCGCCGCGTGGCAAGGCCAGCGCGCGTCCCGAGGCCAAACTGCACCCGGAGTTCGAGGCCGCCCTCGCGGCAGCACCCAAGGCGCGCGCAACGTTCGAGGCCTTTGCCCCGAGCCACCGACGCGAGTACGCGCAGTGGATCAACGAGGCGAAGCGGGACGAGACCCGCGCGCGGCGCATCGAACAGGCCATCGAGTGGCTTCGGGAGGGCAAGTCGCGGCACTGGAAGTACCAGTGACGTCGCGGCGGAAGCCGGTCCCGGTGCGCCCCTGCGCAGGCACGGCATCCGTCGCTATCCTCGCGCCGAAACCACCGCCATGAAGACCGCGCCCGTCCTCGCCACCATCCTCTTCGCCGCAAGCGCGGTGGCCCAGCAACTCGGGCCCGTGTTCGACCCGGCCTCCCTCGTCCCGGGCACCCAGCTGCACCGGTGCGGCACCCCGTCCGTGGTGGTGGACGCGGGCATCGACAACCCCGACTGCGATGCAACCCGCACCAACCCGACCGCGGCCTACGCCCCTTCCGCCATCTGGCGCATTCCCGTGGTCGTGCACGTCATCCAGAGCACGAGCGGCCAGGGCGCGCTCACCGATGCACAGGTGCAGAGCCAGATCACCATCCTCAACGAGGACTACCGCGCCCTCCCCGGCACGCCGGGCGCCGGTGGCTTCGACACGCGCATCGAGTTCTTCCTCGCAACCACCACGCCGACGGGGGCAGCCACGACCGGCATCGTCCGGCACACCAACAACACGTGGTTCAACGACGGCGGCAGCTACTGGAACACCATTGCGTGGAACCCGCAGCGTTACCTGAACATCTACACCAACAGCGCAGGGGGCGGCGGCGTGCTCGGCTACGTGCCGACCCTGCCGCAGAACGGCATTGCCGGCACCACCGCTGACCGCGTCGTCATCCTCTGGAGCGCCTTCGGTCGCAATGCACCGGGCGGCCCGCCCTACAACCAGGGCCGCACGTGCACCCACGAGGTGGGTCACTTCCTCGGCCTCTACCACACGTTCCAGGGCGGCTGCGGCACGACCTCCTGCTACACGACCGGCGACACGATCTGCGACACCAACGCCGAGGCCAACCCGCGCTTCGGCTGCCCCGCCAGCGCATCGAGCTGCGGTTCGCCGGATCCATACCGCAACTTCATGGACTACACCGACGACACCTGCATGACGGCGGGTTTCACGTCGGAACAGGCGCGCCGCATGCGCTGCACCCTGCAGTCGTACCGGCCGCTGCTGTACCAGCCGACCGGGACGCCGGCATCGGCCACCGTGCGCACGGGCGCGGGCAACTTCAACGACAAGTACACCTCGTCGTTCCCGCGGCTCGGCCAGCCGGTCACCGCCACGGTGCTCACCTTCGGCACCAATGCCACCGCTGCCGCCGTGTACGGCTACCTGGCTGCGGCAACCGTGCCCTTCCAGGGGTTCACCATCCTCGTGAACACGGCATCGCCGCAGGTGTTGGAGCTGCCGATCACCTTCAACGGCATCGTGGCGAGCTGGAGCTACACGATCCCCAACAACTCCGCGTTGTCGGGCCTGCCGATCAAGACGCAGGGCGTGCTGCTCGGCAGCACGCTCGGCTTCACCAACGCCGTCGACCTCGTGCTGGGCTTCTGAGGCCCGCGCCATCCGTCAGTGGTGGTGGTGGTGGTGGTGCCCGTGGCCCGTGGCCGTGCCGTGGTCGTGGTCACAGCAGGACTTGGGGCTCACGATCACCGGCTCCGTCGGCGCGCAGCAGTCGCGCGCCGCGCCGAGCTCGAGGTTGGCTGGCGACTCGTACAGGCGCTCGAGGAACGGGCGGACGCCCTGCCGCAGCAGGGAGACCGTGAAGAGCAAGGCGAGCACCGAGAGGCTCGCATACTGCAGCATCGTGCCGTGGTGGTGTTCGGCGAGGAATCCGGGGCGCGAGGGTGCGGGGAGCAGTGCGTTCGTCGCGTAGCCCAGCAGCACCGTCCCGATCCACATCACGGCGGCGAAGGTCACGGCCACCCGGCGGCCGTGCAGGCGGCCCAGCATGCCGAACGTCGTCACGTTGGTGGCGGGGCCCGTGAGCAGCAGCGCCAGTGCCGCGCCGGGTGACACGCCCTGCGCCAGCAGGATGGCGGCAAGCGGCGTCGAGCCGGTGGCGCACACGTAGAGCGGCAGGCCGAGCAGGGCGGCGATCGGCACGTCGAGGCCGGGGGGCAGGGCACTGATCCAGTCCTGCTGGATGTAGGGCGCGAGCAGCGCACTCAGCAGCAGGCCCATCAGGATCCAGGTGGCCGTGTTGTCGATGGCGGGACCGAAGCCGAAGCGCAGGGCGCCCACGAGGCGGGTGCCGAGTGGTTCTGCGGCGGGAGCCGGCTCTGCGGGCGGCTCCTCGGGGGCCTTGGTCGTGGCCTGTCGCGCGATGCGCGCCACCAGCATGCCCACGCCGAGGGCCAGCAGCGCCGCCATCACCACGCGGCCGAGGGCCAACTCGGGGCCAAGCAGCTGCCAGGTGAGCACCACGGCGGCGATCTCGAGTTCGGGCGTGGCGATGAGGAAGGCGATGGCGGCGGCCATCGACGCGCCCTGCCGGATCATCTCGCGGTAGAGCGGGACCACGCCGCAGGAGCACACCGGCAGCGGCAGGCCGATGGCCACGCCCTTGAGTGCCTGCGTGAGCGTCGAGCCCTTCGAGATGCCGCGCAGCCAGCCCTTCGGCAGGAAGGAGTTGGACAGGCCGACCAGCAGGTAGGCGAACAGCAGCGCCGGCGCCGACTCGAGCGCCAGGGCCGTGAACACCTCGAACGAACTGCCGTGCACGTGTGCCGTGTCCCCGGGCTCCGTGTGGACGTGCGTCGCGGCAGGCAGGTGGATCACGCGCCAGAGGACGAAGACCGCGGCTGCGGCCCCGAGCACCGAGGCGAGGTGCCAGCGGCCGGCCGGCCGGTCCTTGGGCGCCGGGATGTGCGCGTGCAGCACCACGTGCAGCAGCGATCCGGCGAGGAGCGCCTGCACCAGGGCAAGGCCCTGCGTCGAGGCGTCGGTGAGGATCGAGGGGGCGACGAAGAAGCCGAACGACGTGGTGAGCACGGACACGAGCGTCACCACCACGGCCGCTGCCGTGCCCAGCGTGCGCGGCACGATCCACCAGATGCCGAGGCCCTCGGGGATCCGGTGCAGGATCACCGCCCACGCGAGCAGCACGTGGTCGGTCGTGTGGTCGTGGCCGTGGTCGTGTTCGTGCATGCACACGTGGCCCAGCGACAGGGCGAGCCCGTCGAGGATGCTGTGTGCGGCGATGCCGAGCATCGCCAGCACGAGCACCGTGCGGCGCAGGCCCGTGCCGTGGTGGTGGAGCCCGCGTTCCGCGAGCGCCGGCGCCAGGAATCCCGCCAGCGCGAGCGGGAACACCAGCCAGCCGGCCTGCTGTGCCGAGACCGGCAGCAGGTGCAGCAGCGCGAACCCGCTGATGGCGATCACGCAGAACGAGTCGATCGCGACCAGTGCCGAGGCGTGGCGGCGGGCAAGCAGCACCAACAGCGGGCCCAGCGCGAGGGCCACGAAGCTCAGCAGCAGCAGGTTCAAGGGGGGAGCATTCTCGGGACGGGTCCTGCTGCGGGCAAGGGTTGCCCCGTATCCGCGTCCACGGAAGCTTGCGAGGTCGCCTCCAGGGGGCATCATGGCCCGATCCTGCCCACGAGTCGGGCAGGATGGAGTTGCCCTTCGCCCTGCGAGGTCCCGCGATGCTGTTGGGTCGTTCGTTGCTGCTGCCTGCCCTGCTGTTGGTCGCGTCCGGCTGCAGTTCCCCGGCTGCGCCGCAGGCGCCGCGCCTGCCCAACATCGTCATCCTCTATGCCGACGACCTCGGCTACGGCGACGTGAGTTGCTACAACCCCGACTCCCGGATCCACACGCCGCACATCGATCGGCTCGCGCGCGAGGGCATGCGGTTCACCGATGCCCACAGCTCCTCGGGCATCTGCACCCCGAGTCGCTATGCGCTTCTGACCGGCAGGCACCATTGGCGGAAGTTCCACGAGATCGTGGATTCGTTCGGGCCGCCGGTGATCGAGCAGGAGCGGCTCACCATGCCCGAGATGCTGCGGACGCACGGCTACCGCACGGCGTGCTTCGGCAAGTGGCACCTCGGCTGGGACTGGGATGCGATCCGCAGGCCCGGTGCGAAGCTGCGGACCGAGGGCGGCAAGTCGCTGGGGTACGCGCCCGATGCCTTCGACTGGTCGAGGCCCGTCCCCGGGGGC
>JBEATZ010000055.1:0-7494 GCA_041161695.1 Planctomycetota bacterium
CGTGAACACGGTGGACGTGGCGAAGAGCGCGAGGCCCAGCCAGCCGACGGCCGCGCCGCCGCCCTGCATGCCACCCATGGCGATGGCGACGATCACGAGGATCAGGCCGATGTTGGTGCCGAAGCCCGCCACCGGCACCCAGGCCGAGCGGAACTTGAGCGGACCGTAGGCGTGCGCATGCTGGATCGCGTGCCCGACCTCGTGCGCCGCGACGCCGAGGGCCGCAACGCTGTTCGAGTGGTACACGGGCTCGCTGAGGCGCAGCGTGCGGGTCGTGGGGTCGTAGTGGTCGGTCAGGTTGCCGGCCACCGGTTCCACGGTCACGCCTTCGATGCCGTTGGCGCGCAGGATCGCATGGGCCACCTGGGCCCCGGTGAGGCCGCGGCGGCTCGGGACCTGGCTGTAGCGGGAGAAGGTTCCCTTCACGCCCAGCGTGGCCACGAGGCCGAGCACCATGCCCACACCAATCACCACCCAGTACACAGGATCGAGCATCATGTCGTTGGAAGCACTCCTTGGTTCCAGGGGACTCGCCCCGAGGACGCACAGAGGTAGTACGGACTCCCGCGCGTTTCCAGTCGGACCGACCGGCACCCGGCGACCCCAGCGAGGATTTCGTCCGGCGGGCGCCCAACCGGGGCGCCACCCCACTATCATCCCGCGCCGCCCACCAGCTCCCATGCACCCCACGACGCTCCGGATCGTCCTGTTGTCGGCCTTCCTGCCGATCGCCTGCACGTCCCTGTCCCAGGAGGAGAAGAACCAACTGGTGCTCTGCCAGCAGAACGCGGCGACCTACTGGGGCGGCGGGATGCTCGACCAGTGCCTCGGCATGGCCGAGAAGGGCCTCGCGATCGACCCCGAGGACTACAAGCTGAGCACCCTGAAGGGCATGGTCTGGCTGCGGCAGGCTTCGGACGACCGCTACACCGACGAGCAGAAGGGGCGCCTGCTGGAGAAGGCGGAGGAACAGCTGGCCACCGTGTACGACTGGCGGTCGCCCACCCGGCACGAGGGCTTCCTGCTGCTGGGCTACGGCATGGTGCTGCAGGCCCGGGGCATCCGTCGGATGCAGGACGCGATCCGCGGCCGCGATGCGGCCCGCTCGCTGGGTGAGCGCGCCAAGGGCCATGCCGAGCGGCTCGAACAGGCAACGGAAGCCGAGGCAGAGGGTCGCGAGATCCTCGCGCGGGCGCGCTCCGTGTTCGACGTGCTCATCGAGCGCGGCGACCTGATGATGCTCGCCCACTACCACCTCATGCAGGTGGCGGCAGGCCTGGATCAGGCGGACCTGGTGCTGTCCCACGGCAACCAGTACCTCGAGGCCGTGCGGCGCTTCCAGGAGGTCAACCAGTCGCGCATCGAGGCTTCGTCCACGGCGACCTTCGAACGCGAGCTGCGCAAGGAGCAGGACCGGATCCGCAGCCAGGAACTCGACGTGCGCGTGTTCCTCGCCAAGACCCTCTATGACCGTGCAAAGACACTGACGGATCCCGACAAGCGTTCAGACTTCGAGAAGGCAGTCGTGCACCTCGATGCCGTGCTGGCCGCCAACCCCTCGCGCACCACGGACTACTTCAACCGCGGGCGCTGCCTGCGCGAACTCGGCCGCACGGACCAGGCGCGGGAGGACTTCCGCCGCTTCGTGGCGACCTCCAACCTGCCGGCCTCGAACCCGCGCATGATCGAGGCCGTCCAGTTCCTCGGCCAGTGACGGAACCCGGCGATCCCGCCCGCAGGGAACCGGGCCCGAGGTCCGCGCCCGTGCGCTTCAAGCTGCCGCGGGCCGCGCGCCTGCTGAGCCAGCGCGACTTCCGGCGCGTCTACGGGCGCGGCCGCAGGGCGAGTGGCAGACTCATGACCGTGGTGGTTCTGGGCGTGCGCGACGCGCGGGGCGCAAGGCTCGGCCTCAGCGTCTCCAAGGACCATGGCTCGGCCGTGGTGCGGAACAAGATCAAGCGCCTGCTGCGCGAGGCGTTCCGCCTGGAGCGACCGGACCTGCCCCAGGCGGTCGAGGTCGTCATCGTCCCGAAGGTGCGCGAGGAGAAGCTCGTGCTCGACGAACTCCGCGCGGAACTGCGCGAGCTCGTGCACAAGGCCGCATCGCAGCGTGAGGCGCCCCGGAGGCCACGGCGATGAGGTGGCTGCTCATGCTGCCCGTCTGGCTCTACATGAAACTGGTTTCCCCGCTGAAGCCTGCGACCTGCAGGTTCCACCCCAGTTGCTCGCGCTACGCGTTCGATGCCCTGCGCACCCACGGCGCACTCCGCGGCACGCGGCTGGTCGCGTGGCGCCTGCTGCGCTGCCAGCCGTTCGGAACCCCGGGCTTCGACCCCGTGCCCCCGCCCGCTCAGGGTCGGTCGCGGTAGAGGTAGATCGTCTCGTCCTTCGGGCCCACCCAGATCGGGAACACGGCCTCCAGTTCGAGGTTCTCGCGCATCGCCTTCTCGAACATCCCGTCGGGGTCCTTCTCGCGCAGTTCCGGCAGCGTGACGGCCACGAAGAGATCCTTCTGCTCGGCACGCGCCCGGCTGCGCAACTCCTGGAAGTACGCCATCGCTCCGCCGAGGCGCGCCATCTCCGACGTCTCCACGCTCACCACTTCACGCTCCGGATAGGGGTCGGGCCTGCCGAACTCGGAGTAGTGCCACCTGCGCAGGTAGAACTGCATGGTCGGCTCGTTGATGGTGAGCACGAGCATGCGACCCGTGCCGTTGGTCCGCTGGACGTGCTCGGCAACGTCACGCCACTGCCCGCGGTCGCCGCGCTGCACGGTGAAGTAGAGGAAGTCGTACGCCACCATGTCGAGGCACACGATTGCAGGCAGCACGAGGGCGGGAAGCAGCCTGCCCCAGTTCGCCACCCGGCCGATCGACTGGTGCAGGACCTCGCCGATCCGCACCGAGGCGGCGCCGCAGAGCAGCAGCACGGCAGGCAGCGTGCAGAAGGCATAGCGCGCGGTGACCTTCACGAGGCTGGTGCCCAGCACGCCCAGCGCCAGCAGCGGGACGATGACCCAGCAGGACAGGAACAGGATGCGGCCCTGCAGGCGCGTCTGCAGGAGCAGCCAGACGCCCACGATCGCCACCAGCAGCAGCGAGGGCCTGAAGTAGAAGGCAACCGTCTGCAGGAGGTGCAGCAGCGACGGGTCGGACTTGGCACGCACGAACTCGTGGAAGGGCGGCACCGTGCTGAGCACCTGCGCGACCAGGACCGCTGCGAGCAGCACCAGTCCGGTGCGCAGCAGCGAGCGCGAGTCGAGCTTGCGCTGCGCAAGCCATGCGTAGGTGGCCATGGGCGCGAACAACAGGCCTGCTGTCGGGTGGCTCATCACCCCGAGCACCACGAGCACGATGGCAGCACCCAGCAGCAGCCAGCTCCGGCGCACGACACTGAGCCAGAACACGCCGGCGCCCAGCAGCGCGAAGAAGAACACCAGCACGTAGCTGCGGGCATTCTGGCTGAAGTAGATGTGCCACGGATTGACCGCCAGCATCAGCGCCGCGAGCAGGGCCGCAGACCTGCCGACCAGCATGTTGCCGACGAGGGCGAGCAGCGGCACGGACAGGATGCCGAAGAACGCGAAGGGCAGGCGCAGCCATCCCTCGCTGTGGTGCGTCACGAACCCGGAATCGAGCCACCAGCGCAGGATCTGGTAGGACAACGGGTACCACCCGCGGTTGCTGTCCCAGAAGATCGAGGCAGGCATCGTCGCATCGCGCCACGTGTGCGCCTCGTCGACCCAGAAGGACCACTCCCCCAGCCGCAACAGCCGCAAGGCCGCTGCGAGCATCGTGATCCCGAGGAGCACCCAGAGCTGACGGTCGGTGAAGGCGCGCGCGGGCTCGTCGAGGCGGACGCGGGACGCGCCGGCAGGCGGCGTGGCTCCCTCGTTCGTTCTCGCATCAGAGCTGCTCATGGCATCGGGACGTCGAACCAACCATAGACATCGGCCGAAACAGGGGACACGGCGAGACCCTGCATCCGTGCGCCTGCTGGCAAGGGCGCTTTGGCGGCGTTCCGCGGGAGGACGTCGAGTGCTTCCAGCGTGGCATGCCCCTTGTCGTCGAGCATCGCCTCGCGCGCGCCGCCCCAGTGGAAGAGCACGAGCCTGCCGCCCGCGAGTTCCGGGGCGTGCACCTGCAGCCGATGCGTGCCATCCGCCTGCGACAGCCACGATCCCACGACGCGCACCTTCCCGGGATGCCCCAGTGCGGCACGGCGGTCGGCCTCGAGCAACTCCGCGTCTGCGCCGCGGATCCGCAGCGCAGGCAACCCGAGCTGGCGCACCCACCTCGCGTGCACACTGCCTTCGTCGACGGCGATCGTGGCGACCGGATCCGCGCGGTGCGGCAGCTGCAGGGCAAGGGCGATCGCGTGCGCCTCGGGCTCCCCTGCTCCCTCGGGAAGTTCGACGACCACCGAGCCGAACAGCGGGGCGCGCGCCTGCACGCTGCCGATCAGGCGGCTTGCTTCGGCGAGTTCGAGTTGGAGGCGCACGCCGAGCAACGCGGGCAGTGGCGCGATGACGGGCACGAGCAGCAGGCTCGCGAGGCCGCGCTCCCGGAACCGCGGCGCCACGAGCACGGCCACCACGGCCGAGGCGATGCCAAAAGGAATCCCGGGCAGTCCCGTCATCACGAGGATGCCGGCGCCGCCCACCGCGAGCACGGAGCCCGCACAGCAGCCGAACCAGCCGGCGCGCCGCAGCCAGGGCAACAGGGTTGCGAGGACGAACAGGCACAGTGCGATCGCGAGGGCCTGCAGTTCGGCGGCCGTGCGGGCCTCCGCAGCGGTGCCACGCAGCAACTCGCCTGCAGTCGGCGGCCCGCCCCAGCGCGGCGCGAGCAGGGCAAGCGCGGTCGCGGTGCCCGACAGCGCCGCCGCAAGAGTTCCTTGCACGGGATTGAGTTCTCGCGGGCTCGCCTGCATGGTGTTGCCGTGGTCCCAGCGTATTGCGCGCCAACGCGACGACAACACCTTCAGGCGCTGTTGCTCGCGGCCTTGTGTGCCGTGCTGTTCCTGCGCGAGGCGCTGCTGCCCGGCAGGGCGCTGGTGCCCTTCCCGCCCGAGGTCCTCGACGTGGTGGGTGCGGAGGCCCGCGCCGCAGGCAGGCTCGACACCCCCGAACAGCTTGCGGAGGTCGGCCGCGGCAACGTGTCGATGGGCGACAAGTACAACCAGTCGCTCTGCTGGGACCGGGTCCTCGAGTCGCGGCTGCGCGACGGCGAGCTCCCGCTGTGGACCCGCGACATCGGCGGCGGCGCCAGCTTCGTGCCCCAGATGGCGCAGGTCTGGCAGCCGTGGAACGCCCTGCTGCTCGTGTTGCCGGCGGAGCAGTGGTACGGCTGGTTCGTGTTCGGGCACCTCGTGCTGGGCGGCTGGCTCTGCTGGTGGTTCCTGCGCCGCACCGGCATCGGCCAGGAGGGCGCCCTGCTGGGACTCGCCTGCGCGGTGCTGGGGCTGTGGACCCAGTGCAAGCTGCACCACAACGTCATCCTCACGGCGGCACTCTCGCTCTGGCCCATGCTCGCGTGCGTGCACGCGCTCGCGCACGGTTCGCGCTCGGCGCGCACGATGGGCGCGCTCGCACTCTGGACCGGGCTCAGCTGGCTCTCGGGATTCGCCGTCGTCGCCCTGCAGGTCACCTACCTGACGATCGGTTACGCGCTCTGGCTCTGCGCATCCCGACCGCGCGGGCAGCGCCTCGCGCCGCTCGTGCGCATCGGCGCAGCCATGGCGCTCGGCGGCATCCTCTCGCTCGCGCAGATGGGGCCGGTGCTCGCCGCTGCGGCGGACTCCGCACGCACTGCCGCGCCCGGCCTCGATGCTGGTGCACGCGGGCTCGAACTCGACCACCTGCTGACGATGTGCTGGCCCGACCTGTTGAGCTGGGCGTCGGATCGCTTCCACGCGCGAGCCGACCTCGCCGCGCCCTTCGCCGAACCGACGCGCCCGCCCTGGAGCCAGCTCGTGCTGCTGTCGCAGCCGGTCGACCCGGCAGGCAGCACGATCCACAACTGGGTGGAGAGCAGCTTCTCCTGCGGCATCGTCGCGCTGTTGTGCATGGTCGCCGCACTCGGCGACCGCGCGCGGCGCACGGCGGCTCTCGCGCTCGGCGCCGTCGCCGTTCTCGGCTTCGGCATCGCCACCGGCGCACAACCGTTCCTCGCAGTGGCCAGGGCCCTGCCCGGCATCGGCGCCGCGGACCTGCGGCGCACCCTGTTCGTCGCGAGCTGTGCGATGGTCGTGCTCGCGGCACTTGGCGCGGACCGCATCAGCCGCGAGGGTGGCGTGCGCGCCGCGCGATCCCTCGCAGCAGCCGTCGCCGTCGCCAGCGCAGCGGCACTGGGCTGGCTCCTGCTGCAGGACGAACAGCGATTCGTCGATGCGGTGGCGGCCCTGCTGGCCATGGATGGCGACCACCCGCTGGTGGTGCAGGCCGGCGGCTCGGCCGATGCCATTGCCGCAGGCATCCGCGGCGCCATGCGACCCGGCGAGGCACTCGACAACCTCGATGCCCTCACCACCACGGCCGCGCGCGCCCTGGTCACCGCCCTCCTGGCATGGTTCGCGTTGCGCATCGAACCGCGTGCGCTGCGCGCAGCAGCACTCACGTTCCTTGCCGTGGCCGAACTCCTCCACGCAGGCCTCGGACCGATGCAGACGGTCGAGGCCCATCGCGTCCGCACGCCGCCGCGCGTCCTGCAGCCCGTCCTCGACGCGCCGCGCGAACTTGGCCACTTCCGCCCGCGCCTGCAGCGGCTCGGCGCACGCTCGGACAGCCGCGTGCAGGCACTGCACCCGCCCAACCTCGCGGGGTTCCACGGCATCGAGGACCTCGCCGCCTACAACCCGCTGCCGCCCGCGCGCATGGAACAGGTCTTCCGCTGCATCGAGCCAGATGCAGCAGGCAAGGCCTCGGTGACCTTCGGCGGGGCAGGCGTGGGCTGGTTCCACGACGAGGCCTCGCTGTCGCACCCGCTGAGCGACCTGCTCGGCATCCGCTTCGTGCTCACCGACCGTGAACTGCCCGCAACGGCAGGCCTCGTCGACCGCACGCCGCCCGGCACCGGGCCCTTCCGCCTCTACGAGCGCACCACCGCGCTGCCCCGCGTCACCATGGTGCACCGGGTGGAGGTGATCCCCGACCCTGCGGAGCGGCTGCGGCGGCTCGCAGACCGTGCGCGCGCCGTGGACGACACGGTCGTCCTCGAGGCCCCTGGTTCGCCGCAGCCGGAGCCGCGTGCCGGCACGGCCCGCATCGAGGTGCTGCACCTCGACGACGAGTCCCTCGGGATCCGCGTGGAGACCCCGGCGGCGGGCTACCTGCGCGTCGCGGACCCTTGGGATGCCGGATGGACCGCTGCCATCGACGGCACGCCCACGACGCTCTACGCGGCAGACCACCACCTGCGGGCGGTTTTCGTCCCCGCGGGCGTGTCGACGGTGACCATGCGCTTCGACGGCGCCCGCGTCGTCTGGCCCCAGCGG
>JBEATZ010000291.1:0-7237 GCA_041161695.1 Planctomycetota bacterium
TGCTGGGCGCGCGCGCGGGCGATGCAGAGCTGAAGGTGCTGCAGGTGGACCGCGGCAAGTGGCTGGTGGAACACGGCGCGGTGCCGGAGGTCGAACTGCGTTATGCGCTGCGTCTCCTCCCGAACGACCGGTTCATGGACCCCTCGCACGACCGTCGTGCGATCACCTACGAAGGTCCTGCCGTCTACATGACCGTGCCCACGCGCGTGCAGTCGCCGTGCACGGTGCGCTTCGACCTGCCGCAGGGATGGCAGGCGGCCTCGGGACTGCGCGCGGGCGAGAACGGCTCGTTCCACGCACCCGACTACGACGTGCTGGCCGACTGCCCGGTCAAGCTGGGCGTGTTCCAGCGCTTCGAGTTCGACTCCCTGGGCAAGCCGATCGTCGCCGTGGTGGATTGCGCGGAGGACATCCAGTTCGACCACCAGAAGTGGATCGCGGGCCTCGCAGCGATCACCGACGAAGCCGGCTCGATCTTCGGCGGCCATCCCTTCGACCACTATGCGTTCCTCTTCACCTTGAGCCGCACGGGCGGCGGCGGCGGACTCGAACACCTCAACTCGACGGCCATCGGGCATTCGCGCGCGCTGTTCCAGCGCAACCCGTCGACGACCTACGGCATCAGCGCCCACGAGTTCATCCACACGTGGAACGTGAAGCGGCTGCGGCCGGTCGAACTCGGACCGTTCGCCTACGACCGCGCCAACCGCACCACCGGACTCTGGCTCGCCGAGGGCATCACCTCGTGGTACGGCGACGTGCTGATGGCGCGCGCGGGACACACGCCCGTCGGGCAGTTCTGGAAGGAACAGGCTGCGGCCATCGCCGGCTGGGAGAACACCCCCGGCCGCGCCCACACCTCGCCGGCGCGCGCCTCGTGGCTCGTGTGGGACCGGCAGGCCCCGGATCGCAGGGTCGACTACTACGGGGCCGGCCAGGTCCTCGGCATGCTGCTCGACCTGCAGATCCGCCACGCCACGGACAACCAGCGGTCCCTCGACGACGCGATGGTGGCGATGTTCGCTTCCTGCGAGAAACTCGGCCGGGGCCTCACCGAGCAGGAGATCGCAGCGCACTTCAGCGACGCCGCGGGGACCGACCTGCGCGGCTTCCTCGCGAAGCACGCCGACGGCACGCTCGTCCCGGACTACGCCACCATCCTCGGCCACGCCGGCATCGCGTACCGCGCCACGCCGACGCAGCGCCCGCCCTACCTGCGCGGCATCGACACGAGCCGCAAGGAGCAGGTGGCCTTCACGGACTTCGAGTCCCTCGACCGGATGGCGCTCACCGACGTCATGACCCTGAGCGGCCTCGTGCGCGCTCTCGACGGCCAGCCCATGGCCGGGCTCGATGCCGTCGACCAGGCGGTCCGGGCTGCGGTGGCGGACGGCAGGCAGTGGATCGAGGTCGAGTACGAGGCGGCCAACGGGCGCACCCAGAAGGCGCGGGCGCGCGTCGAGCAGCCCGTCCGCCTGCGGATCGACCTCGACCTGAAGGAGGACGCCAGCGGGACCCAGAAGGCGATCCGGGACGCCATCACGGCGCCGAGGCGCAAGCAGGGCTGAGCCCTGCTGCACCGACCGGCCTTCCGGCCGCACCAACCTGCACCACCTTGGATCGGGATGCGCCGCTGAGGGAGGCGGCGCGGAAAGTGGTGCCCAGGACAGGACTTGAACCTGCACCCCCTTGCGGGGACCAGCCCCTCAAGCTGGCGCGTCTGCCAATTTCGCCACCTGGGCTCGGGTTGGGGCGACGAACGATAGCGAGGGACCGCCCGGTTGCAACCCGCCACGCGAAGATCGGGGGGCTGGCCGGCGCCGGGCGGCCGCCGGGCCCGCCCCACGGGCCCTCAGCGGTAGTCGGCGACCATCTTGCCGAGGAAGCGGATGTAGTTGTTCTCCAGGTCCAGTTGCACGTAGGCGCTGCGGAAGGTCTTGGCGAGCGCCCGCATCTGCAGCAGGTCCCCCATGCTCTCCTTGCTGAGGCCCCCGACCACCCGGCGCCACTCCTCCTGCATCCACTGCTGCACGGCCTCGTCGAACTGGGCCCGGACCTGCGGGCTCATGGATGCGACGGACGCGTACTGCGGGAACTTGCTGCGCCGCACCTGGTCCTCGGCCGAAGACCGGTTCTGCAGCATCCATGACGGATCTGGCTGGCTGAGGTCCTTCTCGGCGTACTTGCGGTAGTCGTCGAGCAGGTCGACGAGCCCCTGGCCACGCACGTAGACGAAGCCGTTGAGTGCACGGGGCAGTTCGCGCTGGAACATCTGCACGTCGTCGCTGGCGAGCACGCTGCGCGCGTTGCGCACGCCGTTGCGCGCCCAGAACATGTCGCGGATCAGCGGGCCCGAGTTCGAGAGCACGAAGAAGTCCTTGAAGAGCACCGTGGCGAACTCGCCGGTGCCGTCGATCTGCGGATTGCAGAACTCGGTGATGACGTCCTCGTCGTCCTTCTCGCCCGCGGCCGTGCTCTCGCCGGAGAGGTTCATCTTCAGGTGGTACACCTTGTTGAAGCCGAACGAGGCGGCGTTGAGGCGCACCATGCGCACGAACTCCTGCAGCAGCGGGGCGGCCTCGGGGCGGATCCAGAACACCCAGGCGATCTGCGGCACGGGCGAGATGTCGCCCACCGGGATCTGCGGGTCGGGCACGTTCTTGCGGAACACGAAGCCGGTGCGCGGCAGGAGCGCAGTGCTGATGCGCTCGATCAGGTCGCGCGCATCGATGAGTGCGTTGCCCTGGAAGGTGCAGCGACGCAGGGCGTCGTTGATGGTCTCCTTCGATTCGGGGTCGAGGGCGGACACCATCGCCTGGAGGAAGTCACCGGCGGGAACGCGCAGCGCCGCTGCGGCGCAGCAGTTCTCCGGCACCATGCGCAGGAACTTGGTGAGCCACTTCTCCAGCGCCTCCTGCTCGGCGCGGAAGAACTGCGCCTGGAAGTTCGTGTGCATGTGGCTGTTGAGCACGACCTCGCCGAGGAAGGAGAGCTCGTCCGGCTCGAACAGCAGTGCGCCGCTCAGGGAGTTCCAGCCCTTGAGGTTGAGGAAGCTCGCGAGCACGCGGTCGTTCATGCTGTCGCGGGAGTTGGCATCGGGCCAGCTCGCGGCGAACTGGCGGAAGCCGTCCATCGCATTGGGCACGAAGCTGAACTCCAGCGCATTGACCGTCTCGGGCTGGTTCACCGCAGCCCACTGGTCGACGCGCGCCAGCACGCCATCGGTGTACTTGGCGGCGCGGCCGAAGGGCTCCTCGTCGAGACTGCCCTCGGAGAGCTTCACCGACTGCTCCATGAGCTGCAGGTTGTTGCCGAGCATCAGGCAGTCCTTGATGCGCGTGGCGTAGATGGGCACGGCCGACCCGGCGGGCTGGATCACGCAGTAGTCGCCCTCGTTGCGCACGGCGATGCCGTTGTTGGCGAGTTGCGACTGCACCATCGGCCACCGCAGCAGGCCCCAGGCCGCGCGGATGCGCCAGGAGACGCGTGCATAGCAGCACCACCACGGCTGGGCGAGCGGCTGCGGCGCGGCGCCGCTGCGGTCCTCGGTGAAGCCCGCGAGCAGCAGTTCCTCGCCCAGCACGTCGCGCACGAGGTCGACGAATCCGGAGCTGTCGCTGCGGATGCGCGAAAGGTTCTCGCGCGCGTCCGCGAGGGCCTTCTCGACGCCCTGCCGCCGCAGCGACTGCACCATCGGTCCCGACTGCAGTTCGGTCCAGCTGGAGGTCTCGGCGAAGTCCTTCCAGAAACGGGGTTCGGGGAACTCGGCGAGGTCGTCGGCCAGCGCGACCTTCCGGACGAAGAAGTCCACCTCGCGCGGGACGATGTCCCGCACGTCGACGAGGCGCCCCTCGAGGGGGTTGAACACGAACGCCACGACGAACAGCAGCAGCAGCATCGCGCCGATGCCGCAGACGGTCAGCAGCCGCACCAGCCAGCGACTGCGCCTTGCAGGTTGCTTCTTCATGCGTTGTGGAGCCTAGGGGAGCGGGCGGGCCCGGGGAACGAGCAGGGTCCGACGACGATCGGGCCCCCGGGCTTCCCGCGGGTTTGCCTTCCTTGCGCCGCACGGGTCTACTCGCCCTTTCCATGCCGTTGCCCGTTCCCAACGCACGTTCCCGCACCATCGAGGAATCGCTCACGCTGGCCATCTCGGCGCGCGCAGCGCGCATGAAGGCGGCCGGCCAGGACGTGGTGTCGCTCGGCGCAGGCGAACCGGACTTCCCCGTGCCGACGCCCGTTGCCGAAGCCGGCGTGGACGCGATCCGTTCGGGCCGCACGCGCTACACGCCGGCAGCAGGCGTCGCCGAACTGCGCGCGGCGGGCGCGCGCTGGCTCGCGGACACCTTCGGGATCCCCTACACCGCCGACGAGGTGATGGCGACTGCCGGTGCCAAGGCGGCGCTGCACATGGCGCTGTCGACCATCGTCGAGAAGGGCGATGTGGTGCTCGTGCTCGCGCCGTTCTGGGTGTCCTACCCGGCGCTCGTGCGGATGGCAGACGGCGTCCCCGTGGTGCTGGACGCGGTGCCGGACAGCGGCTTCCTGCACGCGCCGGAGGCCGTCCTCGCGGCTGCGCGCAAGCACGGCGCCAAGGGCATCATCCTCAACTTCCCCAACAACCCGTCCGGGGTGGTGCCATCCGCGGCGCAGGTCCAGGCATACGTCGACGTCGCGCGGCAGGCAGACCTTTGGATCCTCTCCGACGAGATCTACGGGCAGCTGACCTACGACGGCACGCGGCACGTCTCCCCGGCTGCGGTGCCCGGCGGCAAGGAGCGCACCATTGTCGTGAACGGCTTCACCAAGAGCCACACGCTCACCGGGTGGCGCATCAGCTTCCTCGCCGGGCCGAAGCCCGTCATCGACGCATGCACGCGCATCCAGAGCCAGGTGCTCGGCAATGCGTGCACCATCAGCCAGGAGGCAGCCATCGCAGCATGCAGGATCCCCCTCGCGGAGGAACTGCAGGCGCGGCTGCGTGCGTTCGACGAGCGCAGGCGATTCCTCGTCGACGCCGTCAACGCCATCCCGCGCCTGCGGGCATCCATGCCGCGCGGGGCGTTCTACGTGATGCTGGACGTGCGCAACCTGCTGGGCGGCGACGACGTGGCCTTTGCCGAGCGGCTGCTCGACAAGCACCTGCTCGCAGGCGTGCCCGGCAGTGCGTTCGGCGCGCCGGGCTTCCTGCGCCTCAGCTATGCGGCGTCCATGGAGGACCTGCAGAAGGCCGTCGATCGCCTGCGCGCCTGCGTCGAGGGCATCCGGTGAGCAACGGCACCATTGCCCAGTTGCGTGAGGGAGACAGCCGCGTCGTCTATGCCGAACTGCGCAAGTGCGCGTCCGCCAAGACCCGCGACGGCAAGGAGTTCCTGGTCCTCGAGCTCTGTGACAACAGCGGCGTCATCGAGGGCAAGGTCTGGGGCGACCGCGCGGAGGCCATGCAGGCGGCGAAGGCCATCACGCTGCACCGGCCGGTGAAGGTCATGGGGAAGGTGACGACCTACCAGGGTCGCCTGCAGCTCATCGTCGAGAAGATCCGCGAGGTCCTGGACCCGGCTGCAGAGCCCGGATTCGACCCGGCCACGCTGCTCGACCCGGATCTCGTCGACGTCGAGGATCTCGTCTGCGGCACCCTCGTGTTCGACATCGAGACCGTGCCCGGCGTCGATCGCCGGGAGCTCACGGCCACCGTTGCCGAGGCCCTCGGCAAGTGGGCCGAGAAGCGCGAGATGGAGCCCGGCAGCGCCATGGGCCTCTCGCCGTGGTTCGGCAAGATCGTCTCCCTCGCGTTTGCCGAGGGCGAGACCGAGTGCCGCACCGAGGACGTCACCGTGCTCTTCGTGCCCAAGGAGGAGGGCGAGCTCGCCAACTGCCCGCCGTGGATGCGGCCCATGAGCGAAGCGCAGTTGCTGCGCACCTTCTGGTCACTCGCCTCCCGCGCAAACACCGTCGTCACCTTCAACGGCAAGAACTTCGACATTCCCTTCCTCGTCACGCGCAGCCTCATCCACGGCATCCCCGCGCGCGTCGACCTCACCAAGGCGTTTGCCCTGCAGCCCCACCTGGACCTCTACGAGGTCGTCGCGAAGACGACCGGCGGCCCCGGCAAGCTCGACGTCGTGTGCTGGGCCCTCGGCGTCGAGAGCCCGAAGGGCGCGATGGATGGCTCGATGGTCGCGCCTGCCTACGACCGCGGCGACTACGAGAGGATCGCGGAATACAACGCGCACGACGTGCGCGCGACGGCCGAGGTCTACCGCAAGGTGCGCGACCACATCCTGAAGTTCCGCAGCGATTGGACGCAGCGGGGGTAGGGAGCGGCTGGGGGCGCGGGCGAACGAGTGGCGCTTGCCGCCGCCTTGCGGGTAGGAAAACCCAGAGCCTTGGAAGGAAGAGGGCGCGATCTTGGGCGCGCGTGGGGTGAAGGGGGCGCGCGCGGCGGGTAGCGGGTGAGGAGAAGAGAGAGAGAAGGTTCGTTACCCGTTAGGGCTCAGGGGACTGGATGTGCCCATTCAAGGAGGAGCACGAGGACTGGGCGCGGTTTGTCTCGGTTGATTGGGCAGGCTTCATTGCCGTTCCGCCCTGGGCGTGGCGGCGCGCGAAAGGGCGCGGGCCGCAAACCGAAGGGCGAGAAGGCACTGCTGCGGCACGAGACACGCGCGAAGGTGGCGCGGCATCAACCGCTGCACGTCACGGTGAAGCTGCAGAAGGGGCTGCCGAGCCTGCGTTGCACCGAGGTGCGCAAGGTGCTGCTGCAGGTGTTTGCCCAAGGAAAAGCGCGCCTTGGATTCCTGCTCAATCATTTCGTGATCCTCGAGGATCACCTGCACTTCGTGGTCGAGGCCGTAGACCGAGTCGCGCTCTCGCGCGGCATGCAGGGCCTGCTCATCCGCATCGCCAAGGCGCTCAACAAGCACTGGCAGCGCAAGGGATCCGTGTTCGGCGACCGCTACCACGACCGCGCACTGAAGACTCCCAGGGAAGTGCGCCACGTGCTGCGCTACGCGCGACCGACTGCACCACCCTCCACCTGGCTGCTGCGCACCGGCTGGCGCAAGCGCGGCCTCCTGAGCATCCACGAGCGCCCCAAGGTCGTCTGACGCACTGCGCGGCCCAGGTCGGTCCCGCGCGCTGCACGACTCTCCTCTCTTCCCTCCAAGGCTCTGCCAGCGGCACCCGCTCCCCATGGCATTCGCGCCTTGGCGGCCCGCGGCCCTGCCGCCTTTCTCCGAGC
>JBEATZ010000100.1:0-8834 GCA_041161695.1 Planctomycetota bacterium
GGCAGGGTCGATGCGCCTGCCACGCAGTTCGCGCGTGAGCGCCACGTGGTCGCGTGCCGGGTCGTAGCCGAAGAGCGTGAGCGCGAACCCGTTCTTGCCGCTGGCGGCGCCATGGCAGCCGCCGCTGTTGCAGCCACCGTGCGTGAGGATCGGGATCACGTCGTTCAGGAAGCTCACGGGCGGCTGCACTGCGGCCTTCGCCACTGCAACGGCCACGCGCACGGTCGCGCCGCGTACCTGCACGACCAGCGTGGTTGCACCGTCGGCGCGGCCACGCAGCTGCCTGCGGTCATCCTGCGTCACGAGTTCTGCGTGCTGCGGGTCCTCGAAGGCGAACTGCGCCTCGGCGGTGAGGTCGACGCTCGCGCCGCTCCCGGTGGTACCGACGACGACGATGCGCTGCACGTCGCTGCCGTGGTCGAGGCGGATCGGCGAGGGGAACACGGCCACCTCGGCGAGCCCCGCGCCCGGCGGATCCTGGCACGGGGTGGTCGCGGCAAGCAGTGCACTCACGAGCAGGAGCCTGGTCCTCATGGCGTTCCTCCGGCCTTCTCCGCGGTCTTCTCGGGCGGCAGTGGTGCATCGATGCGCAGTTCGCCGCCGCCGATGCGGTGCACCACGGCTCCTGCCTCGGTGGGCACGCGGATCTCGACCTGCATGCTGCGGTGCTTGCCCAACTGTGCCGTGGGTTCGATGGCGAGCCGGAACGTCCCCGTGGTCGCACCGGCTGCCACCTCGACGGGCGCTGCCGCGACGCCGCGCGGGGCGCCGAGCAGGACGGCCTGCACGGGGCCCTTCACCTTGTCGGTGGGCTGCAGCGAGAACGCCAGGTCGATCGCGGCACCCTGTTCGGTGCGCGCCTTGCCGATTTCGCCGCCGAGCCACGGTTCCTCGACCTGCAGGTCCACGAACGCCGAGGCTGTCTCCAGCGTGCCGCCGAGGTGCGTGCCGCTGGCGACCACGGCCATGCGGAACGTGCCGGTGGCAGCGCTCGCGTTCGCGTCGAGGGTGAGTTCGCCCTGGCTCGCATCGGGAGCGATGGTGACGGTGCCGGACGTGGTGCCGGGGGAGTTCCAGAGCGCGCGCACGGCGATCGGCGCCTTGAAGCCCTCGGCGCGGCTCACGCGCACCTGCAGGCGCAACGGCGCACCGCGCACGAGGGGCACGGGCGGTGCCACCAGTTCGACCGTGAACGGCGACGGTTTGGTCACCGCCACGGGCAGTTCGTGCAGCATCGTGCGCAGCAGCGGCACGTCGTTGCGGCCGCGGACGAGCGCGAGTTCCTGCGCGTAGCCGCTCGGTCGCTCCAGCGGTTCCTTCGCGGCGCGCACGCGCAAGCCGACCTGGCTGCCGCCGAGCGGTGCGTCGGGCGCGGCACGCAGCAGCACCGGCACCACGGTCACGCCCTTCACGAACGGGCCGAACTCGGCGCTCACGCCCTGGGGCAGGGCGTCGGCGAGGTCCTGGAGGCCGCTGTCCAGGTCGTGGCCGCCGTGGTTGAGCACGAGCGCCACCGTCTGGCCCTGCGGCACGGAGACCATGGCCTCGTCGAGCCTGCCCACCGCCACGCTCGTGCGCGGCACCGCCGGGCGCGCGCCGCCCTCGATGCGGTAGAAGTGGGCGTCGGACCCGCCGCGCAGCAGGTCGCGGATCTCGAGCGCGTACTCGCCGTCGGCAGGGATGCTCGTGCGCAGCGTGCTGTCCATCCCGTTGTCGTCGTCGTTCGCGGCAACCACGCCGCCGCTGGCGTTGCGCAACAGCAACAGCGGGTCCATGGCGCTGCGCAGGCTGCGGCACACGGCGCGGAACTCGACGTTCTCGCCGCGCTTCGCCGTGAAGTGGTAGCGCATGCTGTCGCCGGGCCGGCGCAGCACGCCGTGCACGCTGCACGGCCACTGCACGAGCACCTTGCCCTTCTCGTCACCCTTCGGATCGGCGTTCGCCGGGCCGCCGACCTGCAGCCACACGGGGCTGGGCGGCGTGCCCGCGCCGAGGTCCGGGAACCACGCGTGGGCACCGGGCGTCTCGGGCAGCTTCACGCGTGCCTTCGTGCCCGGGGCGCACCCGAGCAGTTCCACCTCGAGGTCCTCGCCCGGCTGGCCGCCGCAGGGCAGCGCGCCCAGCGGTCGCTGGAACCTGCCCACGTGCAGGCGGTAGGCACCTGCGGTGGCCGTGGGCCAGGCAGGCCGCACGACGATCCGGTGGGGGCCGGCGGTGGCAGCCGTGAAGGTGAGGAACGGGTCCTTGAGGCCGAGGTTGGAGTCGTCGGCGCGCGCGACCACGGCGCCATCCGGACCCTCGACGGCGAGCGCCAGGTCGGTGGCCGCGCGGCCGAGGCGGAACGACTCCAGCTCGCACGTCACCACGGTGCCCTGCGGCACGTCGACCAGGTAGGCATCGACGGTCTCCGCGGCCACCGTGCCGTGCACGGTGGCATCCAGCGGGATCGTCATGGGCGCATCGCCCTCGCGCCGTTCCTCGTGCGCGGGCAGCAGCCCCACGTGGAAGAGCACGGCATTGGACAGGCCGTGGGCCGTGCGCAACCGCAGCACGTGCGCACCCAGTGCGCAGTCGGCCGCCACCTTCAGCACGGCCTCGCACTGGTCGTTGCGCTCGCCGACCGGTTGGATCGACACCACCTCGAGTCCGGGCCGCGAGCAGAGCACGCCCTGCGGCTCGAGGAGCCGCTCGCCGCGGAAGGTCACCTTGACCTCGGTGCCGCGCTGGGCGCCGGGCGGTGCGACCGATGCGACGCGCGGCGCCACCAGCGGACCCGTCGCGAGTGCGAGCAGCAGCGGCAGGGCGATGCAGGCCATCAGGCGAGCAGCTCCGGGATCACGACTCCGTCGCGGACGAGGTCGATGGGGCGGTCGCCGGGGGCCATGAGCTTGAGGGTCGGATCGATGCCGAGCAGCTGGAACACCGTGGCCGCGAGGTCTGCCGGGCGCACCGGCGCTTCCTCGGGCTCGGCGCCCGTTGCATTCGAGCTGCCGTGCACGAGGCCGCGGCGGAAGCCGCCGCCCGCTGCCATGACCGAGTAGACGCGCGGCCAGTGGTCGCGGCCCGCGTCCGCATTGATGCGCGGCGTGCGGCCGAACTCGGTGGTGAGCAGCACGACGGTGGAGTCGAGGAGTCCTTGTTCGTCGAGGTCCGCCACGAGCGCGGCCACGGCCTGGTCGACGGGGCCGATCGCCCCGGGCAGCCCGGCCGCGATGCGCGCGTGGTGGTCGTAGCCGCCCTGCTCGACGACCACGTAGCGGGCTCCCGCCTGCACGAGCCGGCGCGCGAGCAGGCAGCTCATGCCCACCGGACGCCTGCCGTAGCGGTCCTTCACCTGGGGCTTCTCCGCCGCAAGGTCGAAGGCCGTGCGTGCCTCCGGCGACTCGATGAGCGCGTAGGCCATCCGGTAGTACTCCTCGGCCGCGCGCACGGCATCGGCCTCGCCGAGGCGCGTGAAGCCGGCATCGAGGTCGTGCAGCAACTGCTTGCGGCGCTCGCTGCGCGCAGCATCCACGTCGCGCGGGGCATCGAGGTCGCGCACGCGGAAGTTGTCGTTGGCGGGGTTGCCGCCCACGCTGAACGGCGCGTTGGCCGCGCTCAGGTAGCCCGAGCCGAGGAACTGGTTGCCGCTGCCGGGGATGCAGACGTAGGGCGGCAGGTTGTTGCGGATGCCGAGCTGCTGCGCCACCACGGCGCCGAAGCTGGGATAGGTGATGGCAGGGCTGGGCTGGTACCCGGTGAGCACGCTGTGGGTGCCGCGGTCGTGGTCCGCCTCGGTGTGCGTGAACGAGCGGATGACGGTGAGCTTGTCCGCGACCTGCGCGAGCTTCGGCAACTGGTCGCTGAACAGTTCGCCCGAGATCTTCGTCTTGATGGTGCTGAAGGGGCCGCGCACCTCGACCGGCGCATCGGGCTTCGGGTCGAAGGTGTCGATGTGGGTGAGGCCGCCGCCGAGGTGGACCTGGATCACGGCCTGGGCCTTCGCCGCGCGACGCACGAGCGGACCTGCGGCAGGCAGCCTGCCGAGGAGGCCGAGGCTTGCGGAACCGAGCAGGGTGCCGCGCAGGAACTCGCGGCGATCGGGACGGTGCATGAAACCTCCGTGGAAGCGGCGAATCGACCGGATGCACGGGCGCCTGCAGCGTCCGTGCGCAAGCCGTCCATCGTAGGCAAATCGGTGCCGCCGTGGTGCAGTCACTCCACGCAGCGCGAAGGAATTTTTCGTGACCGCCACGCTGCGCTGGCGAGCTCGGAGGCGTCCTGCACAATGCGGTGGTGCGAGCGATCCGTCCCATGGTGAGTTCCCGCAGTTCCTGCGCCCTCGCGCTGCTCGCGCTCGCACTGGCCTCGTGCCACGTCGAGCGCGTCCGGCCCGTGCCGTTTGCAGGGCCCGCGCCCCGATCGGTCGTGGTGGCGCCGCTCCTCGACCCGCAGGGCATGGCACCCGCGAGCCTGCTGACCGGCGCGGACACCGCGTTGCGCGGGCGCGGGTTCCGTGCGCTGCCTCTCGACACCGGGCTCGACCTGCTGCGCGGCCAGGAGGCGCTGCGTCCCGACGGCTCGATCGACCTGCGCGCCGTGGCGCAGCGCCTCGACGTCGAGAGCGTGCTGCTGGTCGAGGTGGAGCACTTCGAGGCCCATGGCGACCGGCGGCTCGAGTCCGCCAGCTGGAAGCTCAGGTGGCGGCTCGTCGCAGCGCCCTCTGGCGGGGAACTCTGGCGCCACGAGGACCGGGGCACCTGGTTCCGACCGGCGGGGGATGCGTTCGACCCGACGGCGCGCCCGAACGACGACCCTCAGGTCGCCATGATCGGCGAGCGCGCGCCGGCGGACCACGCGACGGTTGCCGAACTCGCAGCATCGCTGCACCTTGGTGCGATGGCGCGCATGCCGCGCGGTGCCGCGCGATGAGCACCGATCCCGGACCGATCCGTGTCGTGGCGTGGCCCGACCTCGAAGTGGTCGCGCTCGAGGCGATCCTGCCCGGGCCCCAGGGACCCGGCCCGTCGCCGGAGTGGCTCGCAGGCCTCCTCGTTCCCGGCGCCGCTGGCGCGCCACTGCACTCCTCCGAGGCCATCCGCACCGCGATCCGCGACCTGCTGCGGCTGCGCGGCTACCGGCCCACGGGGCGTGGCAAGCCGTCGTCCGAGTACCTCGCCAACGCGGCCGCCGAAGGGCGCGTGGGGCCGATCCTCCCCTGCGTCGACGCCGGCAACGCCGTCTCGCTCCACTCCGGCCTGCCCATCAGCATCGTGGACCTCGACCGCTGCACCCTGCCGCTCTCGATCGACAGCCCGCCCGCGGGAACGAGCTACGTGTTCAACCGCGGTGGCCAGGAGATCGACGTGTCCCACCTGCTGTGCCTGCACGATGCAGGCGGTCCGTGCGCCAACGCGGTGAAGGACGCGCAGCGCACCAAGACCACCGAGCAGACGCATCGCGTGCTGGCCGTCGTGTGGGGCAGCTCGCGCTGCGGGCCCGGCCACGTGGCGGCCGCGGGCCGCTGGCTCACGGAACTGCTCGGGCGCCTCGGCGCCCGCGTGCAACCGGTGGCGTGCAGGCAGGAGTGACCTGCCCGCGCGCTCAGCCCGCCATCCACTGCGCCTGGCGCTCTGCGCCCTGCTTCAGGTAGTCGGGGCGCAGCCGTTCGCGCAGGAACACGCCGTACAGGCTCGCGACCAGTTCGTGGACTGCGATCCAGTTGGCAGCGCGGTCCGCCGTGCGGTCGGCATCCGTCTCCACTTCCTCCGCGTCCTCCGGCAGCTTCACGCCGCCGAGCGTCATCGTGGTCGCGTCGAGCGTGGCGCTCCACTGCCGCGAGCCCTCGGCAAGCAGCAGCTTGGCGCGGCGCAGCCTGCGACCCTGCCGCAGCGCCGTGCGAGCCTCGGCCGTGGCCGTGGGCGAACCGCGGCGCAGCGTCTGCTCGGTCTCCTCGTCGGAGGGGGCGCTGAACGTCATCATGTCGTCGATCGCCACGCCCACCACGCGGCCGCCCGGCAGCGCGAACTCGCCGCCATCGTTCTCCCAGCGGAACCAGATCCAGGTGAGGAACTCCTCGCCCAGGAACCCGTGTGTCTCTGCGCCTGCGCTCATGCGTCGTCCTCCGTGCCCGTCTCCTGATCCTGCTTGCGCGGTGCCGCCGAACCCGGCGTGCGCCGTCCGCGTCGCATCGACTCGTCCACCGGCCAGCGCACCGGCTGCAGCCGTTCCAGCTCGGCGTTCATCTCAGGGCTGAGTCCGGCGCGCAGCGCGAGCTGCAGCGGGTCGGAAGGCTCCAGCACGAGGGCAAAGCTCTCGAAGAACAGCTTGGCGAAGGTCTCGCGCACCGACTTCCCGGTCGCGAACAGCAGCACCTGCTTCTTCTCGCGCACCACCAAGGCGTCGACGAGGTTCACGTTCGGCAGCACCCGGGGCAGCAGCTTGTCGGCGAGGTCGTCCTTGAGCTCGCGGCGTTCGCGCCCGGACAACGGCCTGCCCTTGGCCTTCGCTGCGGCATCGCGGTGGATCGCCAGCCACTTCTTGGGCAGGACCTTCTTGTCGATGCGGAAGCGCAGCCATGTCGCGGCGCCTGCATCCATGTCCTCGGGGCCGAAGCTGTCTCCCGTGGGGTCCGCAGGCGTCACCCAGCCGGCCGACGACTCCTCGCTGGCAGCGTCTTCGATGGTGCGGAACCGGCGCTGGCGCAGCGCCTCTGCGAAGTCATCCCCCGCGGGATCGGGCAGGTCGCCCTGCCAGTGGAACGTGGCGACACCGCCACTCCGACGAAAGACCGCCATCTGCGTACTCCTGGTGCTGACCGTGACTGCAAGCCGTGCGCGGCGGAGAGAGGGTGCGGCGCACGACGACCGAATCTGGCTGCCGGAACGAAGCGACCCGGGTTTCGTCACCCGGGTCGCATGCTGCGGGCCGCCAGGACCGCCGGTCTTGTAGCAGGAGCGCTGCGGGCGCGCGAGCTTCGTCCGCCCGCGTGCACCCGCGATGCGTCACTTGCTGGCGCGGAACATCGCCGGCAGCATCGCCATCACCTCGTCGTTGCGCACCACGATGTCGACGTTGCCCATGGCCACGTCGTTCTGGGTGTTGCGCACTTCCGCAACGTCGGTGCCGTAGGGGATCAGGATGATCTTCGCCTGCAGCTTGTCGCGGTCGCGCGGGTCCTGGTTCGCGGCCTTCTGGTCCTCGGAACCCTCCTCGGCCGCCTGCGGCGTGTGTTCGCCCTTCTCGAACTTCACGACCTGGAGGATCGTGTAGCCGAGCGGCGACCGGAAGATGCCCGAGTTGGCACCCACCTTGGTGTTGAAGCCGATGCGCTCGATCGCAAGCCCGTGGTAGGAGTTCCTCGTGACCCAGCCGAGGTCCCCGCCGCCCTCGGCGCCGGGCATCTTGCTGAACAGCTTGGCGACGTCGCCGAAGGGCTTGCCGCCCTCGAGCATCTTGAGTGCCTGCTGCGCCGCCTCGAGCGCCTTCTCGGCGTTCTCGGCGAACTTCGCGTGCGCCGTCTCGATGCGCAGCAGTTCGACCACGGCGCGCGCCTTGCGCAGCTCGTCGTTGCCCGAGGCGCTGAACGCGGTCTGGTACGCGACGAGCTCCTCGAGGTCCTTGAAGGTCACGTTGCGGCCATTGATGGTCATGGCCACGTCGGCCGTCATGTTGCCGACCTCGTCCTGGCCCGCCACCCGCGCCTTCTTGGGTTCCTGGCCCGGGGCCAGCACGCTCGCGGGCACGTTGGAGGCCGCGGAGGGCGTGGTGCCGGCATCGATGGAGCGCAGCTCCAGCTTCCGGCTGGCGATCTTGTCCTGCAGCATGCGCGCCATCGCACCCTGCTTGGTGCGATCCTTGAGGAAGCGCAGCTCCTGCTCGAGGCGCGCCTTCTCCTGTTCGAGCTGCGAGAGCTTGGCGAGGGGCGAATCCGCGGCCGTGGGCGGACCCTGCACCACGGGAGCAGGCGTGACCACCGGCTCCTGGCCCTGCGCGAGGGCAAGGTCGGCGGTGACGGCGAACAACGAGAGGGAGAACAGCAGGTTGCGTTGGTTCATGGGCAGCTTGGACGCAGCGGCGCATTGGAGACGGCCCCCGCGAGGGAGGCAAGTCCGGCGCGCGCAGCGCACGATCGATTCAGTATCGGCAGAACTCCGCGATCGGAACGAGCCGTTCCCTGCCGGCCTCCGGCGGCCCCGACTGCCGCCATTCGGTGCGGCCGGGCCGGTGCCATCGCGCCCTCGGCACGGGGCCCCGTTCAGAACCGGTGCACCAGCTGGACCACCATGCCGCGCGCCCCGTCCAGAGGCGATTCGTACCGTGCGTGCATGCCCGTGGCCGGCAGGAAGTCGAGCCCGGTTCCCGCCAGGGCGTCGAGCCGGGTCCTCCTGCCGATCCGCCACTGGATGCCGCTGCGCCAGGCGAGTTCGCCTTCTTCGTGCCGTGCGCGGATGCCGGCCACGAAGGACAGGTCGCGCCGCAGCGGCTGTTCGAGGCCGAGGCGGGCGGTCTCGAGGCTGGCGCCGGCGCGCAACGGGCCGAGGCGCCACGTGAGTTCGAGCGGGTCCTCGACACGGTCGATGCGCAGGCGCAGCCCCGGCGTGCCGAGGTCGAGGTCGCGTTCCCCGCTCCTCGTGCCGCGCGGTCCCGCACTGCCCTTCTGCACGTCCGCCAGCATCTCCTGCAGGTCGATGCCAAGGTCGCTGTTGCGGACCGCGCCCTGCATGGGGCGGCCCAGCGCCCCGGGTCCGTCAGCCGCCACGCGCTCTTGTTCCTCGAGGGCGAGTTGCTCCTCGCTGTGGAGCACCAGCCCGGGGCTCTGGAGGTCCACCGATGCCGGCACGAACAGGGGCGGC
>JBEATZ010000115.1:0-9632 GCA_041161695.1 Planctomycetota bacterium
CGGTGATGCAAGCGGGTTGGCGTTTGCGCCCACATTCACGCCGTAGTCGCCGATCGAGAGGTGCGGCATCCCGTTCACGTGGAACGAAGCCGTGCGCGTGGCCGGCGTGTCATTGCTCCACTGCGTCGGGTCGAGCAGGTTGGTGAAGCGCACCTCGAGGCACTCGCCCACGTTCACGCGCAGCGTGAGCGGGCGCGGCCGCAGGTTGGAACGCAACCGCACGTTGCCCGCTTCCAGAGCAGTGCCGCCGCCCTGGGAGACGACGTCGCGCCGCAGCGCGAACATCATGCCCCACGGATCACGGCTGCCGAACTTGTTCCACACGAGCACCTGATCCAGCGCGACCACGTTGGCCACCACGGTCGTGGTGCACGGCGGCAGTGCTGCCGAGCCATGCGTGGGCAGCAATGCGCCTGCAGGGGCGCGGCCCGGTTCGCGAGGTGGCGAGTCTCCGGCCACGGCAGGAGGTGCCATGAGGGCGGCGAGTAGGAGTGCGCCGACCAAGGAACGGCCAAGGGTGTCTTTCAAAAGCTGCATGTCGTGTTTCGGCCTGGCTGTGTCAGATGCCGACTCACAGTGGGTACGTAGAAGGGCTGAGGGCCGGGTACGTTACGTCCGGTGGCATCGGCGGCAAGTACGAAGCACCCGGAAAAATGTGCCGTTTGTCCGAAGGTGTCGGATTTGCTGCCGGGCGGATACGGCCGGGCCGATTGTCTCAAACGGCCGTGCGAAACGACCCGCGAGGGCCCGCCCTCTGCGAGGGGCGCTCAGCCGGGGGGCAGTGGCTTCAGGCCGAGGACGACGCGCAGCGTCCAGCGCCCCGCGTACACGAGGGGGGTGAGCGCGAGCGCGATCGCGAACTTGAGGACGTAGCCGGTGAACGCGGTGCGCAGCGTCCACTCCATCGAGGGGCACTCCTGACCGACGGCGCGCTGCAACACCTGGAAGAACAGCACCGTGACGAGCAGCGAGTCGAACAACTGCGACACGACGGTGCTGCCCGTCGCGCGAAGCCACACGTAGCGGCCGCCGGTCGCGCGCTTCAACACGCCGAACAGCCAGATGTCGATGAGGTTGCCGAGCAGGAACGCGGCAATCGAAGCGAGGTACATGAGGGCTGCGGCGCCGAACACGTTCTCGAACGCCGTTGCGGTGGCCGTGCCGGGGATGCCCTCGAGGATCGGCATGGCGCGGGCGGCGAGCAGCAGCAGCCACGCGAGCCCCGCCATGGTGAACGCCACGTAGGCGACCCGGCGCGCCGCGGCGCGGCCGTAGTACTCGTTGATCAGGTCGGTGAGCAGGAAGGTGATCGGGAACGGCAGCATGCCGACCGTGTGTTCGACCGGGATCACCCAGTTGCCGATGCCGAGTTCGAAGCGGAACAGCTTCACGCCCACGATGTTGGCGAGCAGCAGCGCCGTCACGTTGACGCTGGCGAGCCAGAAGAACACGCGCTGTTCGCGCGAGAAGGCGTGGGCCTCGGGCTCGGGGTGGCGGGTCATGGCGTGCACGCATCCTCGGGGCCCAGCCGTGGGCCGCAAGCGCAAATCCGTGTTGCGCCGGTTGCCAAGGGCGGGGCCAGCATCGCAAGCTCTGCGCACCTGCCATCCCCGGCAGGACTTCCCCCGGAGAACCCATGCACCTGTCCACCCACAACTGGATGCGAGCGGAACCGCTCGAAGTCACCCTGAAGCGCATCGCCCGACTCGGCTTCGAGAGCATCGAGATCAGCGGCGAGCCGCTGCAGTTCCCGCCGGCACAGTGCCGCCCGCTGCTCAAGAAGCACGGCATCCGTTGCTGGGGAGCGGTGACCCTGACCCTCGGGCAGCGCAACCTCGCGGCCAAGGACAGCAAGCAGCGCGCCGACACCGTCGCCTACATGAAGTCGGTGGTGAGCATGGTGCACGAACTGGAGGGCCACGAGATCACGATCGTGCCCGCCACGGTGGGCAAGGTGGTGGCCGACGGCACGCCCGAGGAGGAGTGGGGCTGGGTGGTTGCTGGCCTGCAGGAGGTCTACGCCCATGCCGAGCGCTGCGGCGTGCGCATGGCGCTCGAGCCGCTCAACCGCTTCGAGACCTACTTCCTCAACCGCGCCGACCAGGCAGTCGCCCTCGCGAAGGCCGTGGGACCGAAGTGCGGCGTGTGCCTCGACGTGTTCCACATGAACATCGAGGAGGTCGACATGCACGCTGCGTTGCGCACCGCCGGCAGCCTGCTGACGGACGTGCACGTGGCCGAGAACAACCGCATGGCGCCCGGCATGGGCGCGATCGACTGGAAGCGCTTCGTGGCGACGCTCGAGTCCATCGGCTACCGCGGCGCGCTCACCATGGAGGCCGTGCCGCCCGTTGACCGCACGCCCGTGTCGCCCTGGCCCAACCAGGTGGAACGCAACCCGGTGGACATCTCGCCCGAGCAGCTCAAGTTCATCCAGGACCACGGCTCCAGCCTGCTGAGCGAGGAGTTCTACACGATGATCTACGAGACCGCCTCCCGCACGCTGCTGCCGCTGGTGAAGGGAACGCGCTCGTGAGGATCCGTTCGGTCGAGGCCACGTGGCTGCGGGCCGAACTGCCCGCGGCCCAGCAGCACGTGTCCGACTTCGGCCGGATCGCCACCTTCGATGCCGTGGTTGTGCAGGTGCGCACCGAATGCGGCCTCACGGGCCTCGGCGAGGCGAAGCCCGCCGTGGGCAGCGCCGGCAACGGCGCGGCGCTCGCGGCCATCGTGCGCGAGGAACTCGCGCCGGTGCTCGTGGGGCAGGACCCGCGGCAGGTGAACCAGTTGTGGGGGCGCATGTACAACGGCGTGCGCGCCGGCCTCGCCGCACGCGACGGTCGTGCCATGCCCATCCTCGGACGGCGCGGCGCGCACATGGCGGCCATCGCGGGGGTGGACCTCGCGCTCTGGGACGTCGCGGCGCGCGCCCGCAACTGTTCCGTGCTCGAACTCGTGGGCGGCGCGACCCGCGACCGGGTCAAGGCCTATGCGAGCGGCGGGTGGGCGCCTGCAGACCGCATCGGCGAGCAGCTCTCGGGCTACGTCGCCCAGGGCTTCCGTGCCGTGAAGATGCGCATCGGCGGCATGGACGGTGCGGTGCGAGCGTCGATCGAGCGCGTGCGCGCTGCGCGCGCGGCGCTGGGGGACGACGTCGACATCATGGTCGACGCGCACGGGACGCTGGGGGTCGCCGGCGCGAGGCAGTTCTGTGCCGCGACGCACGAGCTCGGCCTGCGGTTCGTCGAGGAGCCCGTGGCATCCGACGACCGCGTGGGCCTGGCCGAGGTGCGCAGCGCTGCGATGGCGCCCATCGCCGCCGGCGAGAGCGAGGCTTCCTGCTTCGACTTCGCCGAACTGGTCGAGCGTCGCGCCGTCGACGTGCTGCAGCCCGACCTCGCCATTGCCGGAGGACTCTCCGAGGGCCTGCGCATCGGCGCCATCGCCACCGCGCACCGCCTGCAACTGGCGCCGCACTGCTGGGGCTCTGCGCTCTCGTTCGAGGCCGCGCGCACCCTGGCGCTGGCCTCACCGGCAGGCGTGTTCGTCGAGGTGCCCATGGGCGGTGCGCCGTTGCTGCGCGACTTGTTCAAGCCGGACCTCGCGCTCGCGGACGGCACGGTTGGTCCCGCGCGGGGACCCGGCTGGGGCCTGACGATGGACGAGGACCTCTTCGCGCGCTGGGCGCGCAGCTGACACCATGACCTCCGAAGACCACCTCCAGCACGTCAACGTCAGCGTCACCGACCTGGCCCGGTCCACCGCGTTCTACCGCGACGTACTCGGCCTGCCGCTCGACGCGACCCCCGACCAGGGCTTCGAGTCGCAGTTCTTCCGCATCGGCTCGCGGGCGCAGATCCACATGAACGTCATCGAGGACGTGCACGCGTTCCGCTCGCACTTCTGCATCGAGATGGTGGACTTCATGGGCGTGTTCCGCCGTGCCAAGGCCGCGGGCGCCATCGACGTGCGTCCCTGGGGGCGCGTGCGCAGGCTGCCTAGCGGCAAGATGCAGATGTTCGTTCGCGATCCCGACGGCAACCTCGTCGAGGTCGCCAGCACGCGGGATGCGGTCATCGACCCTGCACTCTTCTCGGACCCGCTGGTGGAGCCGCGACCCGGCACCTACCGGATCCCGCGCGGCAGCGCGGACGGCCGCCACGAGGACGCATGACGATCCTGCTCCTCGAGCGCCTGCACCCGGAGGCCGAGGCGCTGCTTGCCGGAGCCGGCCCGGTGGTCGTGAGCCCCGACCCCAATGCACCCCCTGCGGATCTCCGGGACGTGGTCGCCATCGTGACGCGCGGCCGCGGCCGGATCCGGGCCGACCTCATCGACCGCTGCCCGAGCCTGCGCGTGATCGCGCGTGCCGGCGCAGGCCTCGACAACCTCGACACCGGGCATGCTGCGGCAAGGGGCATCCCGGTGGTGTTCTCGCCCGGTTCGAACACGCGCACGGTGGCCGAGCACACCATCGGGCTCGTGCTCGACGTGGTGCGCGGGATCACGCGCACCGCGCGGCAGGTCGCCGCCGGCGGCTGGGAGCGGCGCAGCGGCTACCAGTGCGACGAACTGCACGGCCTGCGCCTGTGCGTCGTGGGCCACGGGGCCATCGGCAGCCGGGTCGCCGTCCTCGCGCACGCCTTCGGCATGGACGTCGTCGTGGCCGCGCACGGCGGGCGCAGCAGCGGCGCATCGTGTCCGTGGCCCGTGCTGCAGCTCGAGGAGGCGCTCGCCA
This sequence comes from Planctomycetota bacterium, assembly GCA_041161695.1. Taxonomy (GTDB): domain Bacteria; phylum Planctomycetota; class UBA1135; order UBA1135; family UBA2386; genus JBEATZ01. The sequence continues at coordinate 4,739 of JBEATZ010000115.1, forward strand.
CCGCCGACGTCGTGTCGCTGCACGTGCCGCTCACGCCCACAACGCACGGCATGATGGACGCCCGGAGGATCCGCGCGATGAAGCGCGGCGCGTTCCTCGTCAACACCGCGCGCGGCGAGGTGATCGACCAGGGGGCGCTCGTCGCGGCGCTGCAGGACGGACACCTCGGGGGCTTTGCCGCCGACGTGCTCGCCACGGAACCCCCGGCACCGAGCGACGTGCTGCTGCAGTTCGACAACGTGGTGCTCACGCCGCACGTCGCCTCGCTCACGCGCCTCACCTACCGTGAGCTCTGCGTCCGCACCGCGCGCAACGTGGCGGCCGTGCTGCAGGGTGCCGCCCCGGAACCGCAGGCTCTCCACCGGGCGCGGCGCACCTGACCAAGGGGGCGCCGGCTCAGGGCGTCCAGGTGTTCCAGGCGTTGCTGACGCACGCCCCGAGCGGGACCAGCGGGTCCGGGAGCCACGCCTGGTGCCAGGTGCCGACGCCGGGCGGGAACGCAGGCGGCCAGCTGAAGGACAGGCCTGCCGTGCCCTGGGCGTTCGCGAGGATCGCCACCGCGAGGTCGGGCCGCGGCACGAGCGTGCCGCCCGGGACCTGCTGCGGGTCGCGGGCGAACCCGAACACGGCAGCCGCCAACTGGCCCGGCTGAGCGCCGGTGATCTGCAGCGAGAACGTCGTGCCTGCGCGCAGTTCTCCGGCGACCGTGAGGTTCGGGGTGCCGCCTGCGCAGGCCGTGGCGCCGCCCAGGTCGCGCAAGGCGGCATTCGTGTACTGGCGGAAGATCGCGGTGAACTCCCACGGCGCCTGCAGGATCGACGAGCAAGCAGGGCTCACGGTGGTGGAGGTGCCGCCTGCGCAGGACTTGTCGCGCGTGGCAGACCAGAAGGACAGCATGCCGAGGTCCTGCTGCTGGGCGAACGCGAGCAACTGCTGTGCGTCCTGCTGGCGGAACACCTCGGTGGTGAGGTCGTTGAGCCCGATCATCGGCGTCACGCCGACCATGCGCCACAGCTGCGCGCTGGTGCGCGGCCTCCCTGCCGCCAGGTGCAGTACGCCGAGCTGCTGGTGCAGCGAGGTTGCCGCCTGGATCGCGTACGCGCCCATCTGCGTCGAACCCTGCGGCGCGTTGGCGCTGCCGTAGTTCATCGCCATGACGTTCACGCCGGCGATGTCGACGCCTGCCTGCAGTGCCGAGGCAAGGATGTTGCGGCCATCCTGCGTGAGGCCCGTGGGCAGGACCGGCAGCGTGAACCACACGTTCAGTTCGCGCCCCGCCGTGCGCGCGGCCTGCTGCAGGCCGGCGATGGCTGCCGAGCGGCGCGCGATGGCCGGAGGGTCCACGGCCCAGATGCCCTCGATGTCGAAGTCGATGTGGGTGAGCGCGTAGGTGTCGACCACCGACTGGTAGGCGGCCTGCAGCGTGGCCACGTCCGGGCACGCCACGGCGAGTTCGGTGCCCGCCGCCCCGCCGAAGCTCACCATCACGTCGCCGCCAGCGCGACGGATGCGCACGAACTCGGTCATCAGGTGGTCGGACGAGACGCGGTGGTAGCCGCCCCACGAGGGGATGGTGGTCCCGGGCTCCGCGACCACGAAGGCGAAGTTGAGGAAGCGCACGCCCTGGTTCTGCATGTAGGCGTCGAAGTCGAAGGGCGGCCACAGCGTGACGTCGACGTAGGGGGCGAACACGCGCGACGGCCACGGTCGCGCGGGCGGTGGCCGCAGCCGCGGTGGTGCGGGCGAGTCGACGCCGATCGTCACGGGAGAGCCGTTGAGCAGCCCGTCCGCCGGCACGGCACCGGCAGGTGTCGCGGCGATGAAGCCTGCGACCACGACCTCGCCCGGCTGCAGGTCGCCGTCCTCCCACGATGCCTGCACGGGTGCGAACACCGTGCGGCCGTTGGCCTGGCTGCGCACGGAGCCGTTCCAGATCGAGGTCACCGTCCCGGACCACGGCAGGTCGAGGGTCCAGTCGTGGATCGTGTACGGAGCCTGGTTGGCGATGCGCAACTCGACCTGGTACCCGGTGCTCCACGCCGACTGGATCGTGAAATCGACGCGCACGGTGGGCACCTGCGCAGGGGCCGTGGTGGCGGCCAGGGCAAAGGCGAGCAGGGCGGCCAGGAGGCGCGGGGTGGACATCCCGGCATGGTACGCACGAGGAACCAGGTGCGCAGGGTCGAACACGGTATGCCGCATGGCATCGGCCGTTCTGGAAGCCTTCCCGACCCGTCGTCCCGGATCCGATGCCATGGGGGTCCAGCATCCCATGGCGGAATGCCGAAAGGCACCTCGTCCATGAGCGCAACCTCTCCTTGCGGTCCTTCTCCTGCAGCCTCGGTTTCTCGCCGGGCGCAGAACGGCTTCACCCTGATGGAACTCATCATCGTGGTCGCCGTGCTGGTCGTGATCGCCACCGTCGCGATCCCCAACCTGCTCGCCGGCCGCATGGTCGCCAACGAGCGCAGCGTGCTGGCCGCCCTCCGCAGCATCGTGACGGCGCAGGCACAGAACCGCGCGCACGTCTCGATCGACACCGACCGCGACGGCCAGGCCGAGGCGGCGTTGCTGCAGGAACTGGCCGGCACGCGGCCGCTTCGCGGCTCCGGCTCGCCCATGACGCCTCCGGCCCTGCCCGTGTCGCTCGGCGAGGTCGACGAGGACGGCTTGGTGCTGCACCACGGCTACCACTTCGCGCTGTTCCTGCCCGATGCCTCGGGCTCCGGCATGGTGGTGCGGACGGGCGACGAGGGCAGCATCGATGCCGACCTCGCGGAGAACTTCTGGACCTGCATCGCGTGGCCTGCCCAGCGCGGCGGGCGCGGCAACGCGACCTTTTTCACCAACCAGACGGGCGACATCGTGTGCGCCCGTCTTGCCACCTACAACGGCAAGGTCTCGATGCCCCCGGCCGGCGCCGCGCTGATCGGTGTGGACGCCTCGACGATCACGACCGAGCAGGTTGCCCTGGGCCGCGTGGGCGCGGACGGCAACCTCTGGACGCTGCCGCAGTGAGGCCTGCGCCGCGCGCTCAGGAGAGCGGCGGCAACTGGCCGGCGCGCACGTAGGCCTGTTCGTAGAGGAACAGGCCGCCCCAGAACATCACCGCGCACAGCGCGAGGGGCAACGGCAGGGCGATCCCGCCCTGCACGAGCACGAGGGCGAGCAGGGTCGTTGCCGTCGTCACGGCGAGGCCCAGGTGGAACGCCGACAGCTTGCTTCCCGGCCATGCCTTGACGGCAGTGAGCAGCGCGGCGGCCTGGCGCGCATTGTGCGTCGAGTGGCTGCCGTGGCGCTCCAGCAGGCCGAACGCATGGTGCAGCAGGGCGCACCCCACGAGCAGGGCGGCGAGTTCGGGCGCGGGCGCCCAGGGCAGGATCGCCAGCCCGCCTGCGAGCAGTGCCTGCACGAGCAGGTGGGGCAGCAGCACCTTCGTGTTCTGCCACAGGTCGCGGCCCTCGCACTGGGCGAACAGGAACGCGGTGTAGCACGCCGTGAGGGCCGCTGCGGCGACGTTGACCCAGCGGATCCCGTCGGCGAGCGCATCGAGGCCCAGCGCACGGGCGCCGAGGGCCGCGGTGGTGAGTGCGCCGAATGCCATCAGCACCCACGCGCCGCGCACCAGCCAGCTGCGCGTGTTGGGGCGCAGCACGATCGATAGGAACTTGGTGGGCCGCTTGAGGTCCGCGACCAGCAGCAGGTTGGTCAGGGCCAGGAACACGAGTGCGAGCGCCTCGGGCAGCCAGTTGCGCGCGAAGTCGGTGGCGGCATCCATCGAGCCGAGGAACGGCGCCCACAGTGCTGCGCCGGCGGCAATGCCCTTCGTGACCAGGTAGGCGGAGACCTTCCAGCCCCAGTGCAGCTTGTGGTCGACGTCGAGCACGACGCGCGCGTCAGGCCGGTGGAAGCGCGCGACATCCTCCGGCTCGAAGGGTGCCGGCGGGTTCCTGCGGTCGCTCCACAGGTACATGTCCGGCTCCTGGGCGGTGCCCGGCTCCAGCGATGCAGCGTGGGCGCCCAGGTACCAGACGTTGGGGCCGGTGCCCTGCTCGGGACGGCGCACGGTGGCGCCCTCGACCTCGCGCACGAGCCGGCTCACCTTGCTGTCCGGGTCGTGCAGGTCGCCGCTGATGATGGCCTCTTCGGGGCAGACCACCTCGCAGGCCGGCTTGAGGCCGTTCTCGACGCGGTGCGCGCAGAAGTGGCACTTCTCGGCGCCGCCGGTGTCCTCGTTCAGGTAGAGCGCGTCGTAGGGGCAGGCCTGCATGCAGGCCTTGCAGCCGATGCAGATGTCCTTGGCGAGGTCGACGATGCCGTCGGGGCGCTTGTCGAGCGCCGTGACCGGGCAGATGGTGACGCACGGGGCGCTCGTGCACTGGTTGCAGCGCAGCACCGCGAAGTGGCGGCGCACCTGCGGGAACGACCCGACCTCGGTGTACTTCACCCAGGTGCGGAAGTCGCCCAGCGGCACTTCGTTCTCCGACTTGCAGGCGACGGTGCACGCGTGGCAGCCGATGCAGCGGCGCTGGTCGAGGACGAACCCGTATTGCATGGGCAAGGACGTTACCCGTGCCCCCGCGCGATTCCACCTTCAGCGGGCGAGCATGGATGCGGCTGCCTCGGCGATCCAGCCGGCGACATGGTTGCAGCCCAGAGGCGTGTAGTTGCAGTCGGACAGGTACATCTCGTCCAAGCAGGCTTGTGCGAGGATCGGGTCGGTGAGGTCGAGCGTTCGCAGGCCTGCTGCAGCGGCAAGGCGTGCGAGGCGGTGCGAGCCATTGCCGGCGGCGAAGTCTGCTGCACGCTCGGCGCCGATGCCGCTGCCGGAGAGGAAGCGCTGCAGTCCCGCGGCGTGCAGCCCGCGTGAGGACGCCTCACGTCCGGGCAGCAC
>JBEATZ010000250.1:0-6397 GCA_041161695.1 Planctomycetota bacterium
CGCAGAAGGTCCATGGTGCTGATGATGCCCACCGTCTTCCTGCCCTCGTTGACGAGGAGGCGGTGCACCTTGTGCTTCACCATCTCCTTGGCGACGAGGCGCAGCGGCATCTCCGCAGGCACCGTGAGCACCTCGGCGGTCATCAGCGAACCTGCCGTCTCCTCGGATTCCTTGGGAACCTCGAAGGTCTCCAGGTCCTCCTCCTCGAGCCCGTACGTGGAGACGTCGTAGAAGCCGCGTCCGCGCCGCGGCCGTGCGTCCGCGTCCTCGGTGTAGCGCTCGATGAGGTCGGTGATCGAGATCACGCCCACCAGTGCGCCAGCCTCGTCGGTGACGGGCATGCCGGTGATGCGGTTCTCGCTCAGCAGCGTCTCGACCTCCGACAGCGGCGCGTCCTCCGTCACCGTGATGACGTTGGTCTGCATGATGTCGGCTGCCTTCAGCTCCCTCCAGTCCTTGGCTGCGTTGCCGGAGCCGGCCTTCTTCGCGGGCTTGATCGCAGCCTTCGCCTTTGCAGCGGGCCGCACGATGGTCTTCGCACTCATGGTGACACCTCTCTCGATGTCCTGACTATCGATGCTTTCGCGCAGGCCGCGCTTGGGCTCGTGTACGTAGTTGGAGCGGGGAGGAGGCCACTTTCGCCCGACCTCGGTATCCTTCGACAATCCCCACGATCGGCGAAGGTTCGCCGCAAGGAGAAAGAGCCATGCCCGGAATCGTCATCACCACGGATCTCAGCCCCGAATCGCGCCGTGCCTTCCAGCCGGCCGTCGACCTGGCGAAGAAGCTCAACCTCCCGATCGTGCTGCTCGCCGTCGTCGAGGACGTGCCATTCGAGGTCGTCGCCGGCGGCGGCATGGCTGCGACCTATCCGGTGCGCGAGCAGGTACGCGCGGACTGGGAGGTGCGCCTCAACGACCTGGCGCTCGACCTCGGCAAGCAGCAGGGCGTGAAGGTCACGGCACGAGTCATCGAGGGCTTCGACGTGCCGCGCGCCATCGGCGACTTCGCCCTTGTCGAGAAGGCGGACTACATCGCCATGGCCTCGCACGGCCGCAGCGGGCTGCGTCGCCTGCTCCTCGGCTCGGTGGCCGAGGCCGTGCTGCGCCACGCGCACACGCCCGTGGTGGTGTTCCCGCCGCCGCCCGCGAAGTGATAGGTTGGGGTGTCCTGCGCCCCATGCAACTCGACTCCCGGCAACTCGACCGCGCCACTGCGCTCCTCGCCGAGCGGGGCATCGACGGTTCCTATGCGGCCTTCGTCGCCCAGCACCTGCGCGACTTCAGCGACGGCTGGCGCTGGTGCTGCAGCTCGAACTGCGACCCGTGCGTCCAGGGGCTTGCAGCAGTGGTCGACCAGGTGCGCGCCGAGTTCGGGATCACACCGCCTGCGTGAGGCCCACTTCCTGAGGCATGGCCTCAGCCGATGGCCGAGCCCACCAGCGCCTCGACGGCAATGCGCTCCTTCGGCACCGCGGCCGTGAGCACCTCGTGCCCGGACTCGGTGCACAGCACGTCGTCCTCGATGCGGATGCCGCCGAACCCGCGCAGGTTGTTCATGGTCAGGAAGGTCTCGGCCTTCTTGAAGTCGACCATGCCCTTGAAGCGGCTGCGCATCTCCTTGCTGCCGAGGATCGCCGGCACGAAGTAGATGCCCGGCTCGATGGTCACGCACATGCCCGGCTGCAGGTCGATGTCGAGGCGCAGGTAGGCGGTGCCGAACTGCGTGCTGCGCGTGCGGCCCTTGGCGTACGCAACCTGGTCACCAAAGCCCTCCATGTCGTGGACGTCGAGGCCCAGCAGGTGGCCGACGCCGTGGGGGAAGAACAGCGCATGGGCTCCTGCCTCGACGAGGTCGTCCGGCGCGCCCTTCAGCAGGCCCATCTGCACGAGGCCATCCGTCAGCACGCGTGCGGAGCACAGGTGCACGTCGCGGTAGCGCGTTCCCGGCTTCACCATCTCGATGGCCGCCTTCTCGGCGGCGAGCACGATGTCGTACACGTCGCGTGCCTCGGCCGAGAACCTGCCCGAAACCGGCCACGTGCGCGTCACGTCAGCGCAGTAACCGGACGGGAGTTCGGCGCCGGCATCGAGCAGCACGAGGTCCGGCTCCATGAGCAGGTTGCCGTGCGCGTGGTTGTGCAGCACCTCGCCGCGGACGCTGAGGATCGTGTTGTACGCGGGCACGGCGCCCTGCCGCGCGAAGATGCCCTCGACGACGCCCACGAGGTCCTGCTCGAAGATGCCGGTGCGCGTGCGCGCCATGGCTGCCACGTGCGCATCGCGCGTGATGGCGGCTGCACGGCGCATCTCGGCAAGTTCGTCGGGCGACTTGTGGTTGCGCAGCTTCGCCACGGCAGCCACGAGATCCTTCGCTCCGACCTTGTCGGCGCGGAAGAAGTCGAGATCCTCACCGGTGATGGCGGCGGCTTCTGCCGTCGCACGCGGGTCGGCCACTGCGAGGCTCATCACCTTGCGCTTGCCGCACTGCTTCTTCACGTGCGCCGCGAGGTCGGAGCGCTTCACGATCGCGTTCACGCCGAGGATCTTCTTCATGTCGGCGAACCCCGGCACGGTGCCGTGCCAGAGCGCGTCCTCGGGCGTTCGTTCGTCGAGGAACACGGTCACCGACTTGTCCTTCGGGTCGAAGAGCGCCGCCGACCCGGGCTCGACGACCGGGAAGAAGAACAGCATGGTGCTGTCCGCCCGGTAGGGCATCCAGTTGGCGGGGTAGTTGCGGGAGATCCAGCCGCCGGCCATGAACAACACCGGGGTGTCGATGAGGGCGAGGAACTCCTGGCGACGGCTCTTGTGGTGCTGCGTGCTGGGCATGATGGGCGGATCCTACGCAGGCGGCGGCGTGCGCGCTGCGGGCTGGTGTGCGGTTGGTGCGCGCGTCGGCGACGGGCGCCGCGCGTTCGTCGGGTGTAAGGTTGCGCGCCCAAGGGCGTTCCACGCCTGCCGATCCCGGGAGCATCCTTGGCACTGGCGCGTCCTGCGCCCTTCGACCCCATGGCCAACCGTACCCCTCTCCTCGTCGTCGTCGCAGCCCTCGCCGCCACGCTGCTGTACGTCTCCTGGCCCGCGGATGGTGGTGATGCGGAGGTGCCGGTGGCGCCCGCAGCTGCACAGCCCGCGGCGCCCGAGGCCGGGGATGCCGCTGCCGCCACGCTGCCCGCAGGCACCGAGCGCGTCGAGGTGTCGGCGCCGCAGCAGGCTGCGGCAGGAGCCGCGGCCGAGGGCCCCCGCGGCGAGGGACGGCTCACGGGCATCGTGCAGGACGAGGCGGGTGTGCCGGCAGCCGAGGTGGAGGTCAGCTGGGGACCGGCAACCTCCGTGTTCTTCGGCTTCGGCGGCGGCGCGCAGCAGCAGGATCGCAAGGCACGCACCGATGCATCCGGTCGGTTCGAGCTCGGCGGCGTCGCCGCTGGTGAACTGCTGGTACGCACGGCTTCGCCGCGGTTCCTGCCCACGCAGACGCAGGTCACGCTTGCAGAGAAGCAGCAGAAGACCGACCTCGTGCTCGTGGTGAAGGAGGGCAAGGGCATCGCCGGCTTCGTGGTCGACGACCGCGGCGCGGTGGTGCCGGGAGCAAGGGTCGTGGCCCAGCGCCGGGAGGAGCGGGGCAGCACGATCGTGCAGCGGTTCGTGGCGGGCGAGGCGACCACCACCGACGAGCGCGGCTGGTTCCTGCTGCGCAACCTCGAGGGCGACAAGGCGACGATCCGCGCCTCGCAGGACGGATTCACCAGCGCGTTTGCCGAGGACGTTCCCGTGGGCTCCACCGGCGCCGAGTTGCGCATGATGCGGCTCGGCACCGTGCGCGGCAGGCTCGTGGACCTCGGCGGTGCGCCCATCGTGGGCAGCACGATCCGCGCCGAGAGCCAGGTCGCGGGAGAGGACCCGAAGCGCGCCATGTTCGATTCGTCGCGCCGCACCTTCCGCAACGTCGAGACCGATGCCGAGGGCGCCTTCGAAGTGCGCGACGTGCCGCCCGGCACCGTGCGCGTCCTCGCGAACGGCAAGGATCATGTGCCCGCGGAACTCGGCGGCCTCGTGCTCGCGGCCGGCGGCGTGCTCGAGAACGTGCTCGTCACCGCGAGCCGCGGCGCCATCGCGCGCGTGCGCGTGCTCGACCCGAAGGGCGAGCCGCTCGCGGATGCCGAGGTGGTCGCGAGCCTGCCCGCACCGGTGCAGCAGCCCGAACAGGTCGTCCAAATCGGCGGCGGCATGGTGCGCGGATCGGCCGTCGTGTCGACCCGCACCGTGCGCTCGCGCAACGCCTCCGGCGAGGTCGAGATGGAGGCGTACTACGGCGAGGAACGCCGGGTGGCGACTGCGAAGACCGACGCGCAGGGCATCGCCGTGCTGCAGGGTCTGCCGGGAGGCACGCTCCAGTTCCGCGCCACCCATCCGCGCCACCCGGGCCCCCAGCCGCTGCAGCAGGGCATCCCCGCGAGCGGCACGGTCGAGATCGAGCTGAAGATGCTGCCGAGCGGCACCCTCGAGGTGACCGTGGTGGAGGCCGACGGTCGGCCTGCTCCCGAGACTGCGGTGGTGCTGGACGGCCCGCTCGGCGGCGCCGAGACGCCCAACGACATGGAGGCCACCGACGACAAGGGCAAGGCCACGTTCCGCAAGCTGCTGCCCGGCGATTACGAGGTGCGGCTGCAGGGCAGGCAGCCCAGGATCCGCGTGGCCGGCGGGCCCGAACTCGCGGTGCGCAGCGCCGACGAGTTGTCGGAAACGAGCAAGCGCATCGTGGTGGTCGCAGACCAGCAGGCGGTGATCGAGTTGCGCAAGCCGCAGATGGTGCGGTTGCACGGCACCGTGCGCGGGGCCGAGGGGCTGGTTGCCGGCGTCGAGGTCGAGCTCGGTGCGCGCCGCGACCAGCCGCAGGATGGCATCCAGTTGGGCGGCAACGGCACGATGCAGATGTCGTTTGCGGGCCTCGGCTTCCCCGGCAGCGGCGGCCCGTCTGGGCGCTCGGATGCTGCTGGTACCTTCGAGATCAAGGACGTGACCCCCGGCGCTTACACGGTGTTCTTCGGCAAGTCCGGCCAGCTCGTGAAGGCCGAGGCCGAGGTGCTGATTCCCGAGGGCGTGAAGGAACACCGCATCGACCTCGTGCTGCAGCTCGGCCGCATCGTGCTTCAGGCCGTGCGCGCCGCGGACCCGTCGCAGCCGGTTGCCGGCGCGCGCGTCGAGGTGCGCAAGCCCGAGGCCGGCGGCAACGGCGCCAGCGTGGTGCGCAGCAACGTGATGGTGATGGGCATCAGCTTCGGCGAAGGCGAGGAGGGGACGACCTTCACGACGTCGCTGGGCGGTGACACGAAGAAGACCGATGCCGAGGGACGTGCGGTGATCGAGGACGTGCCGCCCGGCACCTACGAGGTCGTGCTCACGCACGGCGAGTTCACCGTGACCTCGGTGACCGCGGTGGTGACCGAGGGTGCAACACGCGACCTGGGCGCGGTCCGCATGGATCCTGCACTGCAGATCACCGGCACGGTGGTGGCAGCGGACGGCAGCACGCCGGGTCTCGTGCTCGTCGAGTGCAACGACATGCAGCCGCAGCCCAGTTCCAACGGCCGCTTCGTCTTCCGCAGCCTCGCACCCGGCAGCTACACGCTGCGCGCACGCGCCATCGGAGAGGGTGGCCGGGGCACAGCGGGCCCCGAGGTGAAGGTCGAGCTGGCTCCGGGCGTCGAGCCTGCACCCGTGCAGCTGCGGTTGCCGCCGCGCTGAGCCTAGCGCCAGCGCAAGGGAGCAATCGCGCGGCTGCGCGCCTCGTGCAGGGCCCGGCGGAAGTCGTCGACCTCGCCGTACTGTGCGCGCAGCGCGGCCGCATCGACGGCGCCTGCAGCCTCGCGCAGCTGCGTGAGGTTTGTGCGCAGGGCATCGGCCACCGCCTCGCCTTCCAGCTCGCGGCCCAGCCTGCCGCCCACGTCGGCGCCGATGGCGAGGCAGAACAGCTCCAGCGGGAAGTCCTTGCCGCGGAAGTGGCGGTCGTAGAGCTCGGCCAGCGTGCCGCTGCGCAGCGAGGCGAAGCCGCGCACGACGAGGTGCAGTTCGCACACGGCGAGCGCCAGCGTGCGCGAGCGCTGGTCGCCGAGACCCGGCAGCCGCTCGAACAGTTCGCGGATCGGGCGCAAGCCGCTGCCCTCGTGGCCGAGGTGCCGCGGGAAGTCGGCATGGGCCGTGAGGCCCTTGCCGAGGTCGTGGCACAGGACCGCCAGCAGCAGTGCGCTGCGGTCGCGCTCGTCGAAGGCGTGCGAGCGTGCAACCGCCCACTCGAGCGCGAGCACGACGTGCAGTGCCTGGCTCACCTCCGGGTGGTGCCGCTGCGGGCCGGCAGGACGACCGTCGAACTGGGGCGACAGCTCGGGTGCGATCGT
>JBEATZ010000258.1:0-12439 GCA_041161695.1 Planctomycetota bacterium
GTCACGATCCCCGCCCCCACCGTGAACGCGAGGTCGCCGCCCGCCTGGGTGAGCGCATTGCGGAAGCTCTGCCGCGCCAGTTCGAGCGACATCGGCACGAGTTGCTGCGTGGAGCCCGCAGCCCATGCGCCCATCACGAACAGGGGCACGCCCACGCCTGCGCCGAGGTAGGCGAGCGGGAGGGCGAGAGCAGGGAAGCGCCACCGGCCGAGGTCGCGCTGGGGCAGCGGCTGGGCGGCATCGCCCGATGCCTGCGCGCGCAACCGCAGCGCGATGGCGAGCGCGACCGCCACGAGCAGCACGAGCGGCAGCGCGGCCACCACGGGACTCGCAAGTTCCTCCTCGGTCACGCCGGTGGCGCGGCGCGTCCAGCGGCGGAACACGCCCTCGGCGTAGGTGTGCCACGTCTTGCCCTTCACGGTCAGGAACTCGGGCACGCCGTGCTCACTGATGGTGAAGAGGAAGGAGAAGAACGCACCGGCGAGCAGTTCGGGAGCCGCCAGCCGCAGCAGCATGCGCTCTGCTGCCGTTCGGCCGCGCGCGAGCAGCGCCGCCTCGTAGAGCCTGCCGTCCACGGCCCGCAACCCGCGTGCGGCCAGCACCGCCACGAACGGCGCGTAGCTCACGCCCAGCAGCAACGCGCAGGGCCAGAAGCCGGCCACGTCGCTGAAGTCGGCGAACCCCATGGCCACGAGGATCGGCGGGATCGCGAGCGGCGCGATGCCGAGCGGGCCGAGGACGCGTGCGAAGGGCAGGTTGGTGCGCACCGTGAGCCATGCATGGCCGCCGCCGGCCAGCACCGAAACGCAGGCGGCAGCGAGTCCGAGCTGGATCGATGCGAACAGCTCGGCGCGGTCGTTCGGAGTGGCCAGCACCGAAGCGTAGTTGGCGAGGGAGAAGGCGCCGTCGCGCACGAGCGTGGGCGCGACCATGGCCGCGAGCGGCACCGCCACGAACAGCGCGCCGAACAGCAGCGCTGCGAGCAGGGGCATCAGGGCGATGGTGCGCGCGATCATGGGGCTGGACTCAGAAGCGCCTGGCGAAGTCGCTGGCGCAGCGCTCGAGGTCGGCGCCCACCTTGGCGGGGTCCCATGCCAGCTGCCGGAACTGCCCCACCTTCAGGATGGCCGGGTCGGCAGGCCCCTGCACCGCGGCGCGCAGCGGGATCTGCGCGGACTTGGCCGCGGCCAGCAACGCCTCGGTGGACTCCTGCAGCACCCAGTCGACGAGCTTCCTGCCCGCCTCCGGGTTGGGCCCGTCCTTCACCAGCGCGATCGAGTTCGGGATGAGCATCGTGCCGAGGCCGCCTTCCTGCTGGTCCGGGAACACGCAGGCAACCTTGTGTCCCTTGGTGAGCGCGACGTGGTAGTCGTCGGTGTCCGTCCACGCCCACGCCAGCTTGCCCTCGGCAACCTGGCGCATGGTCGCGCCGTTGCTCTGCAGCCACACCACCTGGTTGGCGAACGCGTCGTCGACGAACTTCTGGAACGCCGCCTCGCCCATCGCCTGCCGCAGTGCGGTGAAGTGCGTGAGGGTGGTGCCGGTGAGCGGGCGCGCGGCGCCGCACTTGCCCTTCCACTTCGGGTCCACGAGGTCCATCGTGCTGTTGGGCCAGCTGGCGCGGTCGGGCAGCAACTCGGTGTTGACGATCAGCACGCGGGCGCGGGCGCCAAAGGCAGTCCAGAGGCCGTCCTTGTCCTTCCACTCGACGGGGACGGTGGCCGCGGACGGGCTCGCGTAGGGCACGAGCAGGCCCTTCTGGGCAAGGCGCACGGTGTGGGCCAGCTCGTTGTTCCAGAACACGTCGCAGCGCGGCCGCGCCGCCTCCTCGATGAGCGCGCTCACGAGGCCCACCGTCTTGTTGGCCTCCTGGTCGAAACGCGCCTTCACCGCGAGCCCAGTGTCCTGCTCGAACCGCTTCACCATCGCCTGGCTGTGTTCCTGGTCGAGGGCGACGTAGAGGGAGACGTCGGCCGGCTTGCTGCAGGCAACGGCAAGGACGGGGAGGCAGGCAAGGAAGGGGATGCGCATGGGGAACTCCGGGCGGCGCGCCGCAGGCAAGCCTCGTGCCACACGGGCGGGGCGGGCGCGCACGGCCTGCAGTATCGCCGGTGTGGGCCGTGCAGCCGACCGCGGAGTGCACAATGCAGCCGAGGACGACCGCGACCCGTTACGAAGGCGAAACCGCAGGGCCCCGCCGGAACGCACACGGCCGTGCAGCAGGACCTGCTGCACGGCCGTGGCGAGGGAGCCGGAAGCTCCTCAGCTGCCGAAGTCGTCGAAGGCGATCATGTCCTTCTCGACACCGAGGTCGCCGAGCATCTTCTGCACGGCGGACAGCATCATGGGCGGCCCGCAGAGGTAGAACTCGATCTCGTCCGGGTTCGGGTGGTTCTTGAGGTAGTTCTCGAGCACCACCTGGTGGATGAAGCCCTTGTAGCCGGTCCAGTTGTCCTCCGGCATCGGCTCCGACAGCGCCACGTGGTACTTGAAGTTGGGGAACTGCTTCTCGATGGCCTCGAAGTCCTCGGTGTAGAACATCTCGCGCTTCGAGCGCGCGCCGTACCAGTAGCTCACCTTGCGGTTGGTCTTCTGCGTGTGGAACAGGTGGAAGATGTGGCTGCGCAGCGGCGCCATGCCCGCACCACCGCCGATGTAGATCATCTCGCGGTTGGTCTCCTTGATGTGGAACTCGCCATACGGGCCCGAGATGGTGACCTTGTCGCCCTTCTTCAGGTTGAAGACGTAGCTCGAGCAGATGCCGGGCGGCAGGCCGGTCGTGCGCGGCGGCGGCGTGGCGATGCGGATGTTGAGCATCACCATGTTGCCCTCGGCCGGGTGGTTGGCCATCGAGTACGCGCGGAAGATGGGCGTCGGGTTGTTGGCGACGATGTCCCACAGCTTGAACTTGTCCCAGTCCTCGCGGAACTTCGGCGCGACGTCGAAGTTGGAGAACTTGATGCCCTTGTAGGCAGGGACGTCGACCTGGACGTAGCCGCCGGACTCGAAGTCGATGACCTCGCCGGGCGGCAGGTCCATCACCAGTTCCTTGATGAAGGTGGCGACGTTGTCGTTGCTGCGGACGGTGCACTCCCACTTGCGGATGCCGAACACCTCGTCCGGCACCTTGATCTTCATGGGGCCGCGCACCTTCACCTGGCACGCGAGGCGCCAGTGATCCTTGGCTTCCTTGCGGTTGATGTGCGTCATCTCCGAGGGAAGGATGTCGCCGCCGCCCTCGAACACCTGGCACTTGCACATCGCGCAGGAGCCCTTGCCGCCGCACGCGGACGGCAGGAACAGCTTCGCGTTGCTGAGGGCCATGAGCAGGTTGGAGCCCACTGCCACCTCGGGCGACTTTGCCTCGTCGCCGTTGATGAGGAGCTTCACCTGGCCCTTCTGGACCAGCTTCTTCTCGCAGAACATCAGGATCGAGACGAGCAGCACGATGACTGCCGTCAGGGCCCCGACACCGATCAGAACGCTACCGAGCACTTCCATGATCGCGTCTCCGGGTCACATGCCGCTGAAGGTCATGAAGGCCATCGCCACGAGCCCCGTGGTGATGAAGGTGATGCCCAGGCCCTTGAGGGGGCCGGGGATGTGGGCGGTGCGCAGGCGCCAGCGGATGGCGGCCATGCTCACGATGGCGATCGCCCAGCCGAGGCCGGAGCCGATGCCGTAGATCACCGCCTGGCTGAAGGTGTACTTGCGCTCCACCATGAACAGCGAGCCACCGAGGATGGCGCAGTTCACGGCGATGAGCGGCAGGAAGATGCCGAGCGCCGCGTAGAGCTTGGGGCTGAACTTGTCGACCGCCATCTCCACCACCTGCACCACCGCGGCAATCGATGCGATGAACATGAGGAACTGGAGGTAGCTGAGGTCGGTGTCGGGCAACCCGGCCCATGCGAGGGCGCCCTCGCCGAGGACGTAGTTCTGCAGCAGCCAGTTCATGGGCACGGTGAGCACCTGCACGAACACGACGGCGACGCCGAG
The DNA here is from genome assembly GCA_041161695.1 of Planctomycetota bacterium. Taxonomy (GTDB): domain Bacteria; phylum Planctomycetota; class UBA1135; order UBA1135; family UBA2386; genus JBEATZ01. The sequence goes on from JBEATZ010000258.1 coordinate 4,000, forward strand.
GCCCACGGAGGAATCGACGCGCTTGCTGACCGCGAGGTAGCTGCACATCCCGAGGAAGAACGCGAGCAGGATGTTCTCGACGAACACCGCGCGCAGGAAAACGCTGGCGAGCGATTCGGTCGACTCGGCGAGCATTGCGAGGACGGCAACCATGATCACTTCTCCTCGTAGCCGGAAATGGCCCGCTGCACCCAGACGATGCAGCCCAGCAGGATGAAGGCGCCCGGCGCGAGCACCATCAGGCCGTTGTTGACGTAACCCGCCTCGTACAGACCCTGCGGGATCACCTGGTGGCCGAGCAGCTTGCCCGAGCCGAGGATCTCGCGCACGGCGCCCACCACGGCAAGGATCCACGCGTAGCCGAGGCCGTTGCCGATGCCGTCGAGGAAGCTGCGCCACGGCGGATTGCTCATGGCGTAGGCCTCGAGGCGGCCCATCACGATGCAGTTCGTGATGATGAGGCCCACGAAGACCGACAGCTGCTTGCTGAGGTCGAACATGAAGGCCTTGAGGAACTGGTCGAACACGATCACCACGCTCGACACCACGACCAGCTGCACGACGATGCGGATCTTGGCGGGGATCGCGGACCGCATGCAGCTGATGAGGAAGTTGGCAATGGCGGTCACGAGGATCACGCCTGCGCCCATCACCAGGGCCTTGTCGAGGCGCGTGGTCACCGCCAGCGCGCTGCAGATGCCCAGCACCTGGAACGCGATGGGGTTGTTGTCCCACATCGGGTCGAGGATGGCCTTCTTCTCGTCCTTGCCGAACAGCGGCGCGGACTTCGCAACAGGAGGGGAAACGGTGTCAGTCACGGGATGCTCCTTGCTGGCCGCCAGTTCTCACTGGGGCTTGCTCCTGAGGTTGCCGAGGTAGCCGCTGAATGCCGTCAGGTCGGACTTCACGAAGTTCGTGATGCCGTTGCTGGTGATGGTCGAGCCGGACAGGCCGTCCACCATGTGTGCCTTCTCGTTGGCGATCGTGGCGTCGATGGCGCCCTTCTTGACCTTGATGGAGACGAGCTCGCCCTTGTCGTCGAGGATGGTCTTGCCCACCCACTTCGCGGTCCACTCGGGGTTCTCGCACTCGCCGCCGAGACCCGGGGTCTCGCCGTGCTTGTAGAAGGTGATGCCGCGCACGGTGTTCGCGTCGCCTTCGAGCGCCAGGTAGCCGTACAGCGTCGACCACAGGCCCTTGCCCGACACGGGCAGGACGATGGAGTCGGTCTTGCCCTCGGCAGTGAGGCCGAGAGCGCCCACGCGGTAGCGCTTCTTGTCGGCCGGGCTCTTCATGGCCGCCACGTCCGCAGGCGTCTTGCCCTCGGCCACCGCGCCGGTCTCCGTGTCGACCACCACTTCCCTCACGCGGTCGCGGTAGAGCTGTTCCAGTTCGGCGCGCTGCCGCAGGTCGCCCTGCTTCATCAGGCCGGCCGCGATCATCACGTTCTTCTGGCGGTCGAACTCGGCGGCGGCGTCCTGGATCGGCTTGAGCACCGTGGCGCAGAGCGCGAGGGCAGCGCTCGCCGCAACACAGACGCCGACGGCGAAACAGATCACGTATCCGTTGGAACTGGTGTTCATGCGCGTGCCATCCTCCGGCGGATGTTCGCCGAGACGACGAAGTGGTCGATGGTCGGTGCAAACGCGTTGAGCAGGATCACCGCGAGCATGGTGCCCTCGGGGTAGGCAGGGTTGATGGCGCGCACCAGCACGGTGATCGCGCCGATCAGGATGCCGTAGATCCAGCGGCCGCGGTTGGTCTCCGGGCTGCTCACCGGGTCGGTCGCCATGAAGACGATGCCGAACAGGAAGCCGCCGCACAGCAGGTGCTCCCACGGTGCGATGGCGATCGGGCCGCCGTAGGTGTGCGGGACCAGGGTGTGGAGCAGCCAGGCGGTGCCCAGCAGGCCCAGCACGCCACCCACCATGGTGCGCCAGCTGCCCACGCCGGTGAACACCAGCCAGAAGGCGCCGAGCAGCACGGCGAGCTTGCTCATCTCGCCAGCGCTGCCGGGGATGTTGCCGAGGAACAGGTCCATGTGCGAGTAGACCTGCGTGAGCGCGTTCGAGGCCTCGGCGCCGCCCTGCTTCACGATGGCGAGCGCCGTGGGCGAGGAGTAGCCGTCGATCAGGCCGGCCTTGTCGTTGCCAGCCACCCAGACCATGTCGCCCGAGAGCTGGGCCGGGAAGGCGAAGAACAGGAACGCCCGCACCATCATGGCGGGGTTGAAGATGTTCATGCCCGTGCCGCCGAAGACCTCCTTGGCGATGACCACCGAGAAGGCGACGCCGATGGCGAGCTGCCAGAGCGGCACCGAGGCGGGCACCACGAGGGCGATGAGCATGCCGCTCACGAGGAAGCCCTCGCTCACCTCTTCCTTGCGGATGACGGAGAACATCATCTCGATGGCGAGGCCCGTGCCGTAGCTGACGACGATGATCGGCAGCATCTTCTGCAGGCCGAACACCACCGTGTCGAGGAAGGTGGGCGCCGCGAGGTTGGGCATGCCCACGAGCGACTGCAGCCAGCCGAGGACGTAGGGATGCGCATCGGTGCCGGCCTTGCCGAGCTCGACGAGCTTGGCCCACGCCGCGAAGTGCTGCACGCCGGTGTTGTAGATGGCCCACAACAGGCACGGCAGCATCGCGACGATGACCGTGTTCATCACGCGCTTCAGGTCGACGTAATCGCGCACGTGCACGCCGGACTTGCCGCTCCGCTGGTCCGGGGCGAACAAGAACGTCTCGAACGCGTCGAACAGCGGCCAGAACTTGTGGAGCTTCGCGTCGGGCGCGTGGTACAGCTTGCGCTGCGCTTCGATGAGGTTGCGGAGGAACTGCACGATCAGCCTTCCTTCTCGACCATGTCGAGACCCTTGCGGACGATGGAGCCCACGTCGATCTTGCACGGGTCGGCCCACGTGCACAGCGCGACGTCCTCTTCGGTGACCTCGAGCAGGCCGAGCTTCACGGCCTCCTCGACGTCGTTGGCCTGGATGGCGCGCACGAGGAAGCTCGGCAGGATGCCGAGCGGCGTGAGCTCGTCCCAGGTGCCCAGGTTGACGATGGGACGGTGGCCGCCGTTGAGGCGGGCATCCATCGAGTACTCCTTGCGCGGCATCAGCCAGCTCATCACGCTGCGCGAGAAGCTGAGCTTGCCGAACTGCGGGAGCGCCCAGCCGAACAGGTCGCGCTTGCCCGTGCCCTCGGGGATCATCGTGACGGTCGCGGCGTAGAAGCCGAGGAACCCGTCGCTCACGGCGCCGTTGAGGACCGTGCCGTTGATCACGCGCACGTCGCCCTCGATGGGCTTGCCGCCGTGGAACGCGCTGACCGCAGCGCCCTGGCGCACGCGGAAGTACTTCTTCTGGGGGGCGCACTCGCCAGCCACGGCGACGACGCGCTGCCAGGGGTACTGGCCGGTGCGCAGCCACTGGCCGATGAGGGCGAGTTCCTGCGCCTTGAGGTACCACGCGGTCTCACCCTGCTTGAGCGGGCGGAGGCGGTGGATGTGGGTGCCCACGAGGCCCGACGGGTGCGGGCCGGAGAACTCCGCGACCTGCACGCCCTTGAGGCCGCGCAGGTCCTGGGCCGCGGCGCCGCCGCGCACGGTCACGAACACCGTGCCGGAGGTCAGCTTGCGCAGGGCGTCGACGCCCGCCTGCAGGTCCGCAGCGCGGCCCTGCACGGCCACCGCCGGGTCGGCAGCGAGCGGCTCCGAGTCCATGCCGTTCACGAAGATCGCCACGGGCTCGGCGGCCCCGCGCACCATGCGGCCGATCGGGCGCTGGCGCAGCAGCGGCCACAGGCCCGACTGCTTGAGGGCGGCCACGAGGCCCGCGCGGTCGACCCTGGCGAGGTCCACCCTGGGACCCGCGAAGAACTCGTCCTTGGCCTCGGGGGCGATCACCACCTGCAGCAGGAAGCGGCGCTCGCCGTAGACCACCTTCGTCACCGTGCCGGTGCACGGCGAGGCCCACTGCACCTCGCGGTCGTTCTTGTCGAGGAACAGCGGCTGTCCGGTCTGGACGCGCTGCCCTTCGACCACGAGGCACTTGGGCTTGATGCCCGGGAAGTCCGCGGTGGCGATGGCGACCTGCGCAGGCAGGGGCGCATCCACGACGGTCTGCTCCGCACTGCCCGTGAGGCGCAGGTCGAAGCCTTGCTTGATGGTGAACGTGCTCATCGTCGGCAACGTGGGGGTGGGAACAGGGGTGCCCGCGGGGGCTGGAACCGCATCGGGACGGACAGGGAGACGACTACGGACAGCCGGTACTGGTCGCCCCGCCCTTGGGCATCTCGTCGGTGGCCTTGCCACAGCGACGGCAGTTGCCGTCGGGGCCGACACCGCCGCAGGAGCCTGCGAGGCGCCTGCCGGACAGGGCGAAGAACACGATCACGAGGACCGGAACCGTGAAGACCAGGATGGGCAGCAAGTAGTCGGTCACTGCACGAACCAGATTTGGGGCCCGAAGAAGGTAGCGAGCGGCGGTGCGGAGTCGAGCCGAATCAGCCGGGCGACGAAGCCCGGCAGCCGAAGCTCAGCCCTGCTTCGCCACCACCATCGCGGTCAACGCTTCCAGCGTGTTGCAATTCCGAAGCGCCACGTCCGCATCCTCGACCTTGACCCCGAACCGCTCTTCGAGGAACTCCACGACCTCCAGGACGCCGGCGGAGTCGACGATGCCCGAGGTCACGAGCGGGGTTTCCGGGTCGAGCCCCTCCTCGTTCCCGTCCCGGAACCAGTTGGCGACGAACGCGCGGATCTCGCCGTAGATCTGGTCGGGTCCTGCCTTGCCTTGGGCGCGCATCGAGGCGGAGGATTGTGCCGCCCCGCCCCGGGACCGCCAGCGGCAACCCGGGCCACGGGAGAAAAAACGTGGGAACCCACGCCGTCAAGATTCCGTAAGATGCTGTAAGAAAACAGGTTGCGGGATCCCCGCACCGGATTCCCCGCCGCCTCACTGGCAGTTCTGCCGATATCCCTCCGAAATCCGTCGGAAGCAACCTGACCGACCCTCCGCATCCTGCCATGAAGCTGCCAAGCATCCTCTACGGACTGTTCTGCCTGGTCGCCTGCCTGCCTGCCCTGGCACCCGGGGCCGCCGGGGGGCCCTGGTGGCTCGACCTCGCCAGCCACTTCCAGCTCCCGGGGTGCATCCTGCTCCTCCTGCTCGGCCTCGGCACCATGCTGGGCAAGCGCCTGCTCCTCGGCGGCCTCCTGATGGTCTGCGGGACCACCTGCGGCTACCGGCTGCTGCCCCCCTTCCTCGGCCCCGCCCTCGCCGGCCCTTCTGCCGTGGCCCAGGTGGTCGCCAACCAGCTCAAGGTCTCGGTGGTCAATGTCCAGTACGACAACCCGGACCGAGCCTCCGTCCTCGCCGACATCCGGAAGGCCAACCCTGACGTCCTCGTGGTGGTCGAACTCACCCCGGAATGGTCCGAGGCCCTGCTGCCGTTGAAGGAACTGCAGCTGCCCTACTTCGTGGAGGAGGCCAAGGCAGGCCCCTTCGGCATCGGCCTCTATGCCAAGGTGCCGATCCGCAAGGCCGAGGTCCTGGAGACCCTGGGCACCGCGGGGACGCCTGCCATCCGCGGCGTGCTGGAGACCCAGCACGGCGAAGTCGGCATCCTCGGCGTGCACCTGCCGCCGCCCATCAGCCGCGAGGGTACCCTGCGCCGCGACGCAGGCCTTGCCGCCATCGCCAGCGCCATCGCCGAACTCCCCCACCGACGCATCGTCGCCGGCGACTTCAACGCGACGCCCTGGTCGCGCGGGTTCGCGCGCATGCTCGAACAAGCCACGCTGCTCGACGCAGGCCCGGGCCACGGCGTGCAGGGCACCTGGCCCGCCCGCATGCCCGCGCTGTTTCGCGTGCCCATCGACCATGTGCTGGTGAGCCCGGGGTTCGGCGTGAGCCGCTATGCCAACAGCGGCTCGCTCGGCTCCGACCACCTGGCGCGGCACGCCACGCTGCTGATGCCCGACGCGCACTGAGGGGCGACCCCCAACGCGAGGGAAGTGGCGGGAGTGCATGGGAATCGAACCCACCGGGGACCGCTCGAGGCGGCCCCCCACAGGTTTTGAAGACCAGGCAGAACACCAGCTCTGATGCACTCCCGCAGGGTGCTGCGCGCGCGAACCTGCGCGGCAACGCTGGCAGCGGCAGTGTGCGACCCTGCGCGGGGAGAAGCAAGGACGGCACGACGGGGTCCGCACCGCCCCTGGAGGCGGGAGTTCCCTCGGCGGCTGCATTCGGGTAGCCTGCTCGCCCATCACGCGCCCCGCAGCACCCGCGAGAGTCCCGAAGGACGTCGACACGCGCTCTGGTGCCTCACGTGGCGGCGCATCCCGCCTGTTCCGAATGTTCGCAGCGCACCCTTGGAAGGGCTGCGCCTGAGGCGGGCCCGCACTCATGACCCAGAACTCGTTTGCCTCGCTCGGCCTGTCCGAGCCCATCCTGCGCGCGCTCGAAGCGTGCAACTACACGACCCCGACCCCCATCCAGGACCGCGCCATCCCGCACTTGCTGCAGGGTCGCGACCTCCTGGGCATCGCCCAGACCGGCACCGGCAAGACCGCGGCCTTCGGCCTGCCGATGCTGCAACTCCTCGCCGCCTCGCGCACCCCGCGCCAGCCGCGCATGCCGCGCTCGCTGGTGCTCGCGCCCACGCGTGAACTCGCCACGCAGATCGTCGAGTCCCTCGAAGCCTATGGCGCCAAGTTGGGGATGCGCGTCGCGCGCATCTTCGGCGGCGTCGGCCAGCAGCCCCAGGTGCAGGCACTGCACCGCGGCCTCGACATCCTCGTCGCCACGCCCGGCCGCCTGCTCGACCTGATCGAGCAGCGGCACTGCGACCTGCGCGCCGTCGAGATCCTCGTCCTCGACGAGGCCGACCGCATGCTGGACATGGGCTTCCTGCCCGACGTGAAGCGCGTGATCCAGCGGCTGCCCCAGCAGCGCCAGTCGCTGCTGTTCTCGGCCACCATGCCGCCGGACATCGCGTCACTGGCAAAGAACCTGCTGGTGGACCCGCTGCGCATCGAGGTGACGCCGCCTGCGGCCACCGCCGACCGCGTCGAGCAGTCGGTCTACTTCGTCGAGAAGGACGAGAAGCGCGACCGCCTCGGCGAACTGCTCGCCGACCCGCAGTTCGTGCGCACGCTGGTGTTCACGCGCACCAAGCACGGCGCCGACAAGGTCGCCAAGCACCTCGTCAAGATCGGCATCGACGCGCACGCCATCCACGGCAACAAGTCGCAGAGCGCGCGCGAACGCGCCCTCGAACAGTTCCGCGAGGGCACCACGCCGGTCCTCGTCGCCACTGACATCGCCGCGCGCGGCATCGACGTGGCCGAGATCTCCCACGTGGTGAACTTCGAGCTGCCCAACATCCCGGAGAGCTACGTGCACCGCATCGGCCGCACGGCGCGCGCCGGCCGCGAGGGCATCGCCATCTCCTTCTGCGACCGCGAGGAACGAGAGTACCTGCGCGACATCGAGAAGCTGATCCGCAAGCGCATCCCGGTGCTTCAGTTCGAGGGCGCGACGGCCCCGGCACGCGCGCCGCACGCGCGCGAGCACGGCGAGATCCACCACGAGGGCAGGCCCAGGCCCGCGCCGCGGCAGGAGTCGCACGTGCAGCACGGGCGTCCGCAGCACCGCGATGCGGCGGCTGCCCGCACGCACGACGACCACCAGCGCAGCCCGCAGCAGGGCGGACCGCTGGGCCCGCGCCACCACGGCGACCGGGACCACGGCCGCCGCGACGACCGGCCGCAACACCGCGACACGCAGGGCCAGGGTTCCCAGGGCAGGGGTTCCCAGGGTAGGGGCTCCCAGGCTCAGGGCGGCAACCGCTCGTCGCACCACCGGTCCGACGACCGCCGCGGCCGCACCACGCAGGGATCTTCCGGCCACGGTGCATCGGGTCGCGGCCCCTCGGCCCACGGCGGCGCCCGCCGCGGCTCGGGCAAGGGCCGCCGCCGCCGCTGAACCGCGCAGGCTTCCCTGCAGGCACCGGATCGGTAGCCTGCGGGGATGCACACCGTCGTGATGCAGTCGGCGCAGGGCGAGGGCGCGCAGGCGCCCTCGGACGTGGCGCGCTGGATGCGCAGCGAGTTGCCCGAGTGGTTGCGGGAGAGTTCCTTCCTGCTGGAGAACTGGCAGTGGCTCGCGCTGCTCGCCACCGCGATCCTCGGCGTGGTCGTCGACCGTGCCTTCGGCCGGTCGCTGCGCGGCGGGATCCTGGCGATGCTGCGACGCCGGGGCGCCACGGTGGCCGACCGCACGATCGATGCCGGCGTGCGCCCGTTCCGCGTGCTGGCCATGGGCGCAACCTGGTGGCTGCTGCTGCCGCTGCTCGCCCTGCCCGCCAGCGCCGAACACCTGCTGCTGCTCCTCGCCAAGTTCGTGGTGATCGGCAGCGGCGTGTAC
>JBEATZ010000287.1:0-2730 GCA_041161695.1 Planctomycetota bacterium
GCGCTGCTGGTGGCGCGCGAACAGCTGCGCATCACCGAGGAACGCATCCGCGTGCAGGAACTCGCGCCCCGCGACCGCATCGCGGACGAGGCAGAGGTCGCGCGCCGGCTCGAAGAGCTCATCATCGCTGAGAACCAGATCCGCTCCCGCGAGGACGACCTGCGCCGGCTGCTGCTCGGGGGCCAGCAGGAGCAGGTCTGGCACTTCAACCTGCGCCCCACGAGCGAACTGACGGTCGAGCCGCCCGAGAAGCTGCCCTCGTTCGAGGAATGCGCGAAGGTAGCGTGGGACCAGCGTCCCGACCTGAAGGCACTGCGCAGCGAGGTGTCGGTTGCCGAGGTCAACCTCACGGTGGCCGATCGCGACGTCCTGCCGGGTCTCGACCTGGTCGGCAGCTACGGCACGGACGGCGCCGAGGACTCGTTCTGGTCGGCATGGGACGACGCGGTGGGGCAGGAATACCCGGACTGGGGCCTGCGCCTGCAGTTCTCGATCCCGATCGGCAACCAGGCGGCGCGTGCGCGCCGACAGTCGGCATCGCTGGAACTCGAGCGTGTCCGCCGCAACCTCTACGCAGCCATGCTGGACGTCGACAAGCAGGTGCGCGATGCCGTGCGACAGCTCGAGACCCTGACGCAGAGCATCACCGCGAGCCGCGTGTCGGTGCGGCTGGCGGAGTCCAACCTGGAGACCGAGCAGGTGAAGCTGCGCGTCGGGTCCTCGACGGTGTTCGAGGTGCAGCGGCGCAACCAGGAACTGCGCGAGGCACGGAGCCGGTTGTTGCGCTACCAGGTGGACTTCCACGTGGCGACGGGCAGGCTCGACTACGCCAAGGGCACCCTGCGGGTGCCTGCCCCGTGACGCGCGGATCCGTCCCGACTAGGTGCAGCCGATGACTCCTGCCGTGCGCTCCCTGCTCGCAAGCCTCGTGGCGGCCGCCTGCATCGCGGCCCAGGAGGTCCCCGTGGAAGCCCCCCAGGGGGATCCTGCGGGGCGCTACCGTACCGCGGCCTGGCTGAAGGACTTCCCGGTGGCGCTCGAGTTCCCGACCCCCCGGGGCAACCCGACCTACGACCGCACGCGCCGGCGAGCCCTCGAGCAGGTGGTGGACAACCTGCGCGGCAACAACCGCCGCGAGGTGTGGCTCATGGCCACCGAGTTCTTCCACCGCGCGCCTGCAGAAGCCGTGGAGCCGCTGATCGCGGCGATGGACCGCCACGCCCAGGTTCCTGCCTACTCCGATGTCGTGCAGAACATCGTCGAGGCCATGGGGCGGATGGGGGACGAGCGGTTCGACGAGGCCCTGCGGCGCGCCCTCGAACATCCCAATCCCGCAGTGAAGCAGGCTGCCTACGCAGCCCTCGGGACCGCCGGCAAGGCCGAGACCGTCCGTGCCACCTTCCCCTTCTTCCTGCAGATGGACGGGCGCGCGCGTGCCTCGTGGCTGCGTGCCGCGCGCCTCAAGCTCGGCGAGGGTGCCGTGGCGCCCTTCCGCCAGCTGATGGAGGTCGACCTGCCCGTGCAGGTGCGCGACATGGTGCTGAAGGAGACCCTCGAACTGCCGCCGGCGCAGGCAGCGAAGGTCCTCGAGCCCGTGTGGGAGATCGCGCAGGCGGACTTCCGCATGGTGATCGCAGGCGTGTTCCATGCCGCAGGCGACGTACGTGGAACGGTGTACCTGCGGGAGGCCATGGCCTCCGAGAATCCCGTGGTGGTCGCTGCTGCAGTGAACCAGGCCGGCAAGGTTGATCCCGGCGTGCTGCGTGAGGACGTGCTCAGGCTCTCGACCCACGTCAGGCCCGAGGTGCGCAACGCGGTGGCGGGCGTGGCGGCTCGGCTGCAGGGTGAGGATGCAACGGGCGTGCTCGAGACCCTTGCCGCACCCGACGAGGCCTGGGAGATCCGTTCGATCGCGATCCGGGCGCTCACCGCGCGCGGCAACACGCGCGTGACGGACGTGCTGCTGGAGGAGGTGGGAACCGCGACGGGTACGCGGCTGCAGCGCATCCTCGACCTGCTCTCGGCGAGCGGCGACGACCGGGCCTCGGCCATCTTCGCTGCCAGGTTCCGGATGGCGCCTGCCGGGGAAGGGCGGCCGTTCCTGCAGGCCCTCGCGTTCTCCCGCGCGCGCACCGCATTCGACGCGCTTGCCGAGTTGTTCCTCGAGGACGTGCGTCCGGTCACGGACCCCGAGCGCGTCGGCGGGCAGCTGAACACGATCAACTACGTGCCCACCCTCGTGCTGAACCTGCGCGACAGCGCGAGCCAGCTCGCGGGCTTCTGGCGCACGATTCCGCGCGAGGACGTCGTCCGTCGCGCCGTCCTCGTTCCCACCATCGCCGGCCTCGCCGCGGAACAACAGGATCCGTCCACCAGGAAGGTGCTGGAGGACCTGCTGCGGGAGATCGTGCTCGACCGCACGGAGCACCCACAACTGCGGATCCTCGCCCTCAACGTGATGCAGCAGAAGATCGTCACGCTCGACGATGCCTTCCGCATCAAGCAGTCGATCCCCGAAGAGTCGCCCGAGTTGCAGCGGTTCTTCGGCGACTGGCTGAACGAGTTCTTCTAGTCGGCCCTTGCCTGCGCTGCAGTCTCCTCGGAGCGCGGCCTGCGGGTGAGCCAGCGCTCGTCGTCGGTGCCGCGGTAGGCATCGGCTCGCTGGTTGTTGTTGTCGTTGCGTCGCATGCCCGCCCCAGGGGGCGGCGCACGATCGGTGTCGAGGTAGCC
>JBEATZ010000303.1:0-4892 GCA_041161695.1 Planctomycetota bacterium
CCCTTGCTGGTCTTGTAGAGGGCGAGTTCCTCTTCCGCCTTGCGGGCAGCTGCCTCAGCCCGCACCAGTTCCTGCTGCAACACGTCGAGACTGCGGGAGGTCTCGAAGATCTCGGCGTGGAACTCGAGGGCAGCCTGCATCACCCCGTCCACGACCAGCTTCGCGCCCTCCGGGGACACGGTCTGGTACGAGATCAGGATCGTTCCCGAGGCGGGGTCGGGGAAGAACTGCAGGCCCACGGAGAGGACGCTGGCAGCGAGGCCGACCATCTGTTCGGGCGAGGCCGTGGCCACGGCCTTGCTGGGCTGGAACCACCACCGCTGGAACCGGTGCAGGATGCGTTGCGGCAGCGGCTGATGACCACCGTAGTTGGAGGTCGGGTCGTAGGCCTCGAGCAGCTTGTCCGGGCCGATCTTGCGCGCGGCCTTGTCGTACATGCGCGGGTTGATGAGCAACTGCATCTCCGCGAGCACGGCATCGCGGACGCCGACGAGGCGACCTTCCATGCCGCCGGAGAGCGCCATCTCCGGGGTGACGGTCTCGCGCATGCCCGGGCGCACCATCAGCTTGCCCTGCGAGCGGTACATGTTGGGCTCGACGATCGCCTTGAACGTGCCGGCGCACATGCCGAGCAGCGCACAGGCGGCGACGAGGTAACGGTGCCGCAGGGCCGACTGCGCTGCCAGCAGCAGGAGTCCGATGCCGGGGTTCGGCTGCTTGGCGTTCGAAGGCGTCTCGACTCCAGCGCTGCTCATGAGGCTTCCGTGGTCAGATCCCGGGGACGAGGTAGGGGAACGGCAGCATCTGCCTGATGTACTTGTCCACGAAGATGTTCGCGTCGTCGATGTTGGTGTTGGGAACGAAGACGAGGTCGTTGGGCTGCAGGTAGACGGGTGGTGCGACTCCCCAGTGCTCGATCCTCGCGTCGATGAGCCACGACACGACACGTCCTTCCTGGAGCCTGCGCACGAAGAGCAGAGACTCCATGCGTGCCGTGTTCTTGATGGGCCCCCCGGCTCGCGCAATCGCCTCGACCAGCGTGATCGAGCGACCGTCGAGGTTCTGCGCACCAGGGGAGCGAACGTCCCCCATGACGTAGATGGACGTGCCGCCCACGTCCGAGCCCGAACGAGGCGCACCCGCGACCACGTTGACCGAGATCTCCTGCGGGCTGGGGCTGTTGCGGTAGCTCTCGGCGAGAACCTCCTGGAGCTCTCCGACACTCAGGCCTGCCACCCGCACCTCACCCACCATGAGGAAGGAAGCCCTGCCGTCGGGGCGCACGCGCACGCTGTGGTTCCACTCCTGCTTGAAGGGGAACGAGACGTCGACCGTGTCTCCCGGCTCCACGCGCAACGGCTTCCGCTCGTAGTAGCGGTTGATCTCGTCCGCGAGTTCGTCCAACGGCCGGCCCGAGGACTTGCAGGATGCCAGGAACAGGGGCACCAGCAGACAGAGCAGTCGGAGGATGGTCGTCACGTGGATCTTTCCCGGGTTCGTTCCTGTTGTAGGGGCATGCTGCGCAATCGTCCACCTGCGTCGCCTCCGGGTCCGGGGTTGCGCTCCTCCCGGCGGGTCAACCGTCCCTGCGCTGCCATGGCGAGCTCCGCCGCGGCCCCCGCGGCCCCCGCGGCCCCCTGCGCACTCGGCTGACCTGCGACGGCCGTCCTCGGTGCACACAGGGCGCCGGCGAGGAGGATCCAGACCGGCGTTGCAAACGCGTTGACGAGACAGTCGGCGGTCACGAGCAGGAGGATCACGCCGAGTCCCCGCTCACCTCCCCCGAGCGTCCTCGCAACCTGGCGCACGGAGTCGAACAGGCCTCGCGCGCTGGAGACCAGGAACATGCCGATGCTCCCGACGAGGCCGAAGATGCCGAAGCCGACGAAGGAGATGATCCAGAGGCTGTCCGTGACCACCTGCGTGGGCTGTCCGTACTCGTCGTACGTGGCGTAACCGCGTGTCGTGACCCCGAACCACGGCTTCCTCCAGCCGATGTCGGCAAGCAGGTCCTCGCAGCGCCATCGGTACGCGAGGGACTCCATGCGCTCGACCGAGAGCACGCCGATGAAGTTCAACACGTCGTCGAGCATCGAGGGTTGGAAGAGCCTGACGAGCATGTAGGCGACCGGCAGCGACAGCAGCACACCGATGGCCGGGGTCGACAGCGGCACGAGCAGCAGCACGATGCCGAGGACCATGAGGAACAGCGCCCCCATGGACTTGCACAGCACGGTCAGGCCGGCCAGGAGGAAGAAGGCCGCCAGCACGGGCACCCCTGCAACGCGCGGACGCAACCGGTGCAGCGCGAGCGCGGCAACGGCAGCACATCCGTTGAACAGGCTCAGGGCGAGCCCGTGGTCCGTGAACACCATCGGGCGCCAGCCACCGCCGCGCTGGGTCTGGGCGAAGCTGTGCTGGGCGAACCCGTACACCATCCGGTGCAGGTGCGGGCTCATGCGTACCTCCCAGAGCACCAGCGGCATGTGCGCGAGCGCCGCGGCGACGAGGATCACGAGGAGATCCTCGAGGTCCTTGCTGGTGCGGAAGTGGATCCGCCCTGCAATCCAGGGCAGTCCCCACGAGAGTGCCCTGCTGAAGGCCGCCGACATCCCGTCGTAGATCCCGTACCCGTTGGTGATCGAGGAACCGATGGCCCCGAGGATCCAGAGCAGCACGGGAACGTCGACCAGCGAGAGCCTGAAGGTGGCGAGGCGCTCGGCGTGGAAGATGAGAGTCCCGGCGCCGAGTCCGAGCGCCATGGCCGTCCACTTGGTGTAGTTCGGCAGGCCCGGGAAGTTGATGCCTGCGTTCGGGAGCAGCAGCCAACCCAGCACGACCACCAGCGCCGTTGCCCGGTGCGCGGCCAGCGACGAGAAGGGGATCAGCGCGAGCAGCGGCCAGAGCAGCAGCATCGCGTATGCGGTGGAGTTCACCGGACGGACCTCCGGCGGAACACGAGGGCGAGGTCGGCTGCATGTCCCGGGAGCCACGTCACGGTGGCCACGATCAGGACGGCACAGCAGGCGACCAGCGGGTGCATGCCCTGCTGCATCGTCCACCATGCAACGGCGCCGCAGCAGGCGGCGCTGCCCAGCATCCGGGTGGTCGCCACCAGGTCGGTGCGAAGCGTCCCGACCCCGAGGCGACGGCAGGCATGGTTCACGACGAGGTAGCGAACCACGTCTGCAGCAACGTAGGCGGCCATGGCTCCCGGAAACCTGCCGAGACTCCAGCCAACCGGGAGCAACGCGAGCATGGCGAGCAGCTTTGCCCCCGAAGCGAGCGTGTTCCAGCGTGGATGTCCCTTCGCCAGCAGGATCCCGCCGTTGCTGGACTCGAGCACGGCTCCGAACCAAAGCCCGATGCCCAGGACGGGCACGATCCAGCCTGCCGGTGCGAAATCCGGCGGGTAGAAGAGGGCCACCGCGGCAGGAGCGCCACCCGCGACGCCCGCGAACATCCAGCCACCGAGCGCCAGCACCGGACGCCGGATCCTCGCCACCTCCTCGGGAGCATCCCTGCCCTCCTGTGCGAGCCTGCAGAGGATGGGGAACACGACGGAGTTGGAGATCCGGGTGGTGATCTCGGCGGGGATCCAGGCGAGCGCGAGGGCGATCGAGTAGGTGCCCAGGTCGGACTCCGGGATCAGTTGCCCGTAGAGCAGCCGATCCGCGTGCGTGGTCAGGTAGAAGAGGATCGTCGAGAAGGAGACCCACTTCCCGAACCGGAAGATGGCGGATGCATGCTCCCGGTTCCAGCGCAGCCGGTTGGCCCCGCCGAGGAGCAGCCACGCGAGCACGACGCGGCAGGACGCGATCACGGGTGCGCCGGCGGCGAGGGCCACCGGGGACTGCAGGACCATCGCCAGCCAGATCATGGCTGCGGATCCCACGAGCTGGCTGCCGAGTTCGATCCGGGTCACCGCCGCCAGCCGCAGGTTCCTGCCGGCGATGTGGAACGCAGTGGGCAGGAAGGCGCCGGCGAGGATGCTGACGAGCGAGACCTGCAGGCACGCGTCGAGGTCGGCCATGCCGGGGTAGGCAGCCGCCAGCACGGGGACCAGGGCCCAGCCGATCGCGAAGAGGAGGAGCCCGCGCAGGACCTGGATCGTCCAGATCGTGTCCTGGAACTCGCGCTTCTCCCCGTTCGGGCTCTGCACGAGGTTCGCCCAGATCCCGATGTCGCTGAACAGCTGGAGCGCCTGGACGATCGAGGTTGCGACCGCCATGACGCCGAAGTCGGCTCGCGAGTCGAGGAGGACGCGAGCGAGCACGAGGTTGGTCGAGAACCTCACCACCTGGCTCGCGCCGTAGGCGACGAACGTCCACGTCCCGCCCGCGAGGGCACGCGAACTCGCCTGCTCGCTGGCCTGTCCCACGCTTCCTGCCTCGACGTTCATGTTCGCGCGACCAGCCACCGGTTGAGGGTGGCAGGATACCTCGTGGTGCGCGTGATCATGACCTGGCCGATGGGGACCATGGCACCGGGGAACTGGCGCGGCCGTCGCGCGCGGCGGCCCGCACGGAGCGCCAGAGGATGCGCGCCTGGGAGAACTCCTCGCGCTTGGAGGCGAGGCTGCGTCGCCAGTTGCACGCGGTCCGGATCAGGATGCTGGCCAGCTCGACGGCAAGGCAGGCCTGTGCGAGGAGACTCCCCGTCACACCGTGGCGCTTGGCGAACCAGGCCGTTCGATTGCGCCACCAGAGGCTGGAGCGCATCGGGTTGTGCGCCGCGGATCCACCCAGGTGGTGCATCACGCGTGCCGAGGCCAGGAAGCGGATGCGCCGCCCCCGCTGCCGCAGTTCGTGGCACAGGTCCACGTCGTTGTAGTAGAGGGCGAGCAACTCGTCGAATCCGCCCAGCGCGAGGAACTCGTCCCGTCGCAGGAC
>JBEATZ010000335.1:0-10584 GCA_041161695.1 Planctomycetota bacterium
GGCGGCGGGCGCGGCGGCATGCGCGGCCCCGGCGGCCCGGGCGGTCGCCCGAACCCCGACCAGGGCGTGCTCACGGGCGCAGACGATGCGCGCAAGCCGCTCGTGCGCAGGCTGCTGGGCATCCCGCAGTGGCGCGCGCGCTACGCCTTCTACATGCACAAGCTCGCCACGCAGGGACTCGATCCCGCGAAGCTGGGTGCCTTCGTGCGTGCGACGCACGAGTTGATCGACCCGCTCGTGAAGGCCGACACGCGCAAGCTCTACACGTACGAGGCCTTCGAGCGCTCGGTGGAGCCGCTGCTGCAGCTGGTGGGGCGCCGGCAACAGGCGCTGCTCGGCGACCCGCTGCTCGCGGGACCCTGGCCGCTGCTCGAGGTGCGCGACACGGTCGAATCGGTGGTGGACGGGAGCCACGTCCTCACGGTCACCGCGTGGGCGCCCGCCCCTGCCGCCACGGCGCGGCTGTGGGTGCAGGTGAAGCAGCCCGGGCCCTTCACGGCCGTGCCGATGGAGCGCCTTGCATCGGGCGAGTTCCGCGCCGCCTCGATGCCCTGCGAGCCGGGCGAGCGCATCCGCTGGTACGTCGACCTGCAGGTGACGGAAGGGGGCATCGCGCTGCAGCCCGCAGCCGGTCCCGTGCAGGCGTTCTCGCACCGCTTCGGCGGCAAGAAGCCGAAGTGACGCCAGGGCCGCGCGCTACATGTTCTGAGGCGGCGCGGCCACGAAGCCGCCGACCAGCAGCACCGTGCCTGCGATCGTGACCAGTTCGAAGCGGGTCTCGAGGAACTCGCGGATGGGCGGGCCGAACCTGCGGATGAGCCCTGCCACCAGGAAGAAGCGCGCAGAGCGGCCGATCACCGATGCCAGCAGGAACATGGGCAGGTTGATGCCGCACACGCCTGCCGTGATGGTGATGACCTTGTAGGGAATGGGCGTGAACGCGGCGATGAACACGATCCAGAAGTCGTGCTCGGCGTACAGGTTCCTCACGTTGTCGAACTGTTCCTGGCTGAAGACCGTGCCGAGGAACCACTGGTCGACTGCGTCCCAGAAGAACATGCCGATGCCGTAGCCCGCGAGTCCGCCCAGCACCGAGGCGATCGAGCACCAGAGGGCGAAACTCCAGCTCTTGGCGCGGTCGCCCACGCACAAGGCGATGAGCAGCACGTCGGGCGGGATGGGGAAGAAGCTGCTCTCGGCGAAGCTGATGAGGAACAGCGCAGGCACCGCCCAGGGCGTGTCCGCCCAGTGCAGCACCCAGTCGTAGATCCTGCGCACGAAACCGTGTCGCTTCTTCTCGGGGGTCTGGTCCGTGGTCACGAGGTGATGGCTCCGGCGAGGGAGGATACCTCCTCCACGAGGTGATGCACCTCGACGTGGATCGGGCCCTCCTCCCCGCGGGTGTTGAGGCGCGGGGACCACACGATGGTCCACGGTCCCGGCCGGTTGCGCAGTTCCTCGAAGCGTGCGTGGGCCCGCACCAGTCGGGCCGGGAGCACGGTGGCACCGTCGGTCACGCGCACGCGCAGGTCCAGCCCGCGCGTCTCGGTCGTGATCTGGCCCACGAGCTTCACGCCGGGGGTGCAGAAGCGGGGCCGCGGGTTGCCGCTGCCGAAGGGACCCAGCAGGTCGAGGCGGCGCAGCGTCTCCGGGTCGAGTTCGGCGAAGCGCGCGTGGCCGTCGGCCTCGACCGGCACCCCGCCCTGCGGCATCTCGCGGCACACCTGCAGGAACCTTGCGCGGAACGCCTCGAAGTTCTCGGCGCGCACCTCGAGGCCTGCTGCCGCCGCATGGCCGCCGTGCGAGTTGAGGTGCATCGAGCACGCCTTGAGCGCCTCGCGCAGGTGCAAGCCGTTGTTGCAGCGGCCGGAGCCGCGGCCGATGGCGCCCTTGAACGCCACGAGGATGGCGGGCTTGCCCGTCTGCTCGGCAACGCGCGAGGCGACGATGCCGATCACGCCTGCGTGCCACTCGTCGCTGCCCAGCACGATGGCAGGATCCGGGCAGTCGCGGCTCAGCTGCAGCACCTTCTCCTGCAACTCCCGCTCGACGCGCCGCCGGTCCTCGTTGCGCTTCTCCAGCGCGCGCGCAGCGGCCTGCGCCTCGACGTAGCCGGGGGCGAGCAGCAGGTCGATGGCCTCGCGTGCATGGCCCATGCGACCTGCGGCATTGATCAGCGGTGCCATGCGGAAGCCGATGTCCTCGACGCCCGGGTTGCGGTGGGCGATGCCGGCGCAGTCGAGCAATGCGCGGATGCCCGGGTTGCGGCTCTGCGCGAGCATGCGCAACCCGTGCCACACGAGCACGCGGTTCTCGCCGTCGAGCGGCGCCACGTCGGCAACGGTGCCGAGCGCGACCCAGCCCATGGCGTCGGCGAGGAACTCGGCGAACTCGGGGCTGCGGCGGAAGTCGCCCGTCATCGACTCGGCCACGGCGGCTGCGAGCCGGAACGCCACGCCCACGCCGGCGAGATTGATGTCCGGGTACCCCGCCTCGGGCAGGCGCGGGTTGAGCAGCACGAACGCCTCGGCCACGTTGTCCGACGTGCCGTGGTGGTCGGTCACGATCACGTCCGTACCCGCCTCCTGGATCCGCCGGATCCACTCGACGGCATTGGTGCCGTTGTCGACGGAGATGACCAGCTTCGCACCTGTGTCCTGCACGGCCTGCAGGCTCGCGGCGCTGAACGAGTAGCCGTCGCTGCGTGCCGGGATGAACGGTCGTACGTCTGCGTGCAACAGCCGGAAGAAGCGGCACAGCAGCACCGTGCCGCTGATGCCGTCGACGTCGTAGTCGCCGTGGACCACGATGGTCTCTCGGTTGCGCAGGGCCTGCCGGATGCGCTCGACGGCCTTGCGCATCTGCGTGAACCGGAACGGGTCGGCCAGCGTGCGCAGGTCCGGTCGCAGGTGGGCGCGGATCCTCTCAGGATCGTCGAGCCCCCGTGCCAGCAGCGTCCGGGCCACGAGATCGGGGATTCCGAGGGTCCGGGCGAGGGCGCGCTCCCGCGGATCGTCGTCAGGGACCTTCAGGGCAGCGCGCACCATGGTTGGGCGGGTATGGTAGCCGTGCAACGAACGATGCCCAGATCCGAATCCGACCCCCTTGCGGCGCTCCGACAGCTCCCGTCGGTGGAGAAGCTCACGCGCGACGAGCGGCTTGCCGACCTGCCGCGGGCGCTGGTGCTCCGCGAGGCGCGGCGTCTCCTCGACGAGTTGCGTTCTGCTCTCGCGGGCGGCGGTGCGGCTGCGACGGCTGCCGCGGACCGGCTGGCGGGCGCCGTTGCCGAACTGCGCGCGCGCTGCCAGGCCGCCATGCGCCCGCGCCATCGCCGCGTGTTCAACGCAACCGGCATCGTGCTGCACACCGGCATCGGTCGCGCGCCGCTGCCGCAGCAGGCGGTCGATGCCATCGTTGCCGCTGCAGGCAGCGCGGTGGTTGAGGTGGATCCCCTCACGGGCGAGCGCGACCAGCGCGAACTGGGCGTTGCTGCCCTGCTGCGCGACCTCACGGGCGCCGAGGGCGCCCTCGTGGTCAACAACAACGCCGCGGCCACCATGATCATGCTCGCAGCCCTCACCGCAGGGCGCGAGGTGGTGGTCTCGCGCGGCGAACTGGTGGAGATCGGCGGCGGGTTCCGCATGCCCGACGTGATGGCCCGCGCCGGCTGCCGCATGGTGGAGGTGGGCACCACGAACCGCACGTGGTTGCGCGACTTCGAGCAGGCCATCACGCCCGAGACGTGTGCACTGCTCAAGGTGCACCCCAGCAACTACCGGTTGCAGGGCTTCCACGGCACGCCCTCGCTCACGGAGCTGGTCGGGCTCGGCCGCGCGCGTGGCGTGATGGTGATGGAGGACCTCGGGTCCGGACTGCTCTGGCAGCCCGACCTGCCCGGCCTCGCCGACGAGCCCAAGGTCGCCGACTCGCTCGCGGCGCAGCCCGACATCCTCTGCTTCTCCGGCGACAAGCTGCTCGGCGGCCCGCAGTGCGGCATCCTGCTCGGCAGCAAGGCGGTCGTGGCACGCGTGCGCAGCCACCCGCTGTACCGCGCGATGCGCTGCGACAAGCTCACGCTCGCGGCCCTCGAGGCCACGCTGCGCATCTACCGGGACGGCGACCCGCTGGTGGAGATCCCGACGCTGCGCATGCTGTCTGCGAAGCCGCAGGAACTGCAGGTGCGCAGCCAGCAACTTGCCGACCTGCTGCCGGGATCGACCGTGGTCGCGAGCGAGTCCTTTGCCGGCTCGGGAGCCAACCCTGCGCGGCCCTTGCCCAGTTTCGCGACCGCACTGCGCGGCGGCGACGCCCTGTGCGACCGGTTGCGTGCCGTGGACGGCGTGCCCGTGTTCGCGCGGGTTGCCGACGGCCGTGTGCTGTTCGACGCGAGGACCCTGCTGCCCGAGGACCTGGGCGCGGTGGCCGACGCCATCCGTCGCGCTGGCGCCTGAGCCGCGCGGTCCGGGAAACGGCCACGCGCGCTTCCTGCCTCCCTGCCACGACCAGCCATGCCCATCCTGCCGCCCACCGAGCAGACGATCGCCTTCGCAGCCGCGGCGCTGCGCACCGGCCAACTCGTGGGCATGCCGACGGAAACCGTCTACGGCATCGCGGCGCTCGCGAGTGACCCTGCTGCCGTCGCGCGCACCTTCGCGGCCAAGCGCCGGCCCAGCGACAACCCGCTCATCGTGCACATCGCATCGGCAGCGGACCTGCCGCTCGTTGCACGCGCGGTGCCGGCCGCGGCGCAACTGCTGGCCGAGGCGTTCTGGCCGGGCCCACTGACGCTGGTTCTGCCGCGGCAGCCGCACGTGCTCGATGCCGTGACCGCCGGCCTCGACACGGTGGCTGTGCGCGTGCCGGCCCACGATGTCGCGCTGGCGTTGCTGCGCGCAGTCGGTGCGCCGTTGTCTGCCCCGAGCGCCAACACGTTCATGCGGCTGTCGCCGACGACGGCGCAGGACATCGAGCCCGAACTGCAGGCGCAGCTCGCCTGCACCCTCGATGGCGGGCCGTGCCGTGTCGGCGTCGAGTCCACCGTGGTCGACTGCACGGGCCCCGTGCGCGTGCTCCGACCGGGCGGCGTGTCGCGGGAGGCGATCAGCCGCGTCGTCGGCTGCGAGGTGCCGATCGCGGAAGCCGTGCCGTCGGGCGCGCGCGCTGCGCCGGGCATGTACGCGCGGCACTACGCGCCGCGCACGCCGCTGCGGCTCGCCACGGCGCTCGGGCCCGACGACGCGGGGTTGTGCTTCGGCGAGCCCGGGAACCCGAACCAGGTGGCGATGCCCGTAGACCCGGAGTCGTATGCGGCGTCCCTCTACCGCGTGTTGCACGCGCTCGACGACCTGGGAGCGCGCGAACTCGTCGTGCAGCGACCGCCACAGGGCCCTGCGTGGGAGGCGGTTGCGGATCGCCTGCGCAAGGCCGCGAGCGACGGCTGAGCCGCCGCTCCCGACGCGCGACCCTGCGGCTCGCCCTCACGGTCGGCACGCGGCCGTCCTATGCTGGACACCCATGTCGAGCCACCCTGACCTCCGACTTACCCGCTACGCCTCCGGCGCGGGTTGAGCCGCCAAGCTGCCGCCGGGGAGCCTCGGGCAGGTTCTCCAGAAACTCGGTCCGCTGCGCCATCCCGACCTCCTCGCCGGCACGGAGGGGTTCGAGGACGCGGGCGTGTTCCGCATCGACGCCGAGCGTGCGCTCGTGCAGACGGTCGACTTCTTCCCGCCGATCGTCGACGACCCGCGGTGGTTCGGCCGCATTGCCGCCGCCAACTCGCTCAGCGACGTCTATGCGATGGGCGGCAAGGCCCTCACGGCCATGAACCTCGTGGGCTGGCCGCGCGACCTCGACATCGAGGTGCTGGGCGAGATCCTCGCCGGCGGCCTGGAGAAGATCCGCGAGGCCGGCGCCGTGTTGTGCGGCGGCCATTCGGTGACCGACAACGAGATCAAGTACGGCCTGTCGGTCACGGGCATCGTGCACCCGCAGCGCTTCTGGGCGAACTCCGGTGCGAAGGTCGGCGACGTGGCCATCCTCACCAAGCCGCTGGGCATGGGGCCGGTCGCCACGGCCATCAAGCGCGAGAAGGCGTCGCCGGGCATGGTCGATGCCGCGATGCAGCAGATGGCGATGCTCAACAAGGTCGCCTGTGAGGCGCTCGCAGGCACGAACGTGCATGGCGCAACGGACGTGACGGGGTTCGGCCTGATGGGCCACGGCACCGAGATGGCGCAGGGTGCGGGCCTCACGCTGGAGATCGATGCCGCGCGGCTGCCGGTGTTCCCGGGCGCGCTGCAGCTGGTGCGCGAGGGCATCTTGTCGGGCGGTTGCAACCGCGGCCGGGCCCACCTGCAGGACCGCGTTGCCGTGGCCGCCACGGTCGATGCGGACCTCGCCAGTCTCTGCTTCGACGCCGAGACCAGCGGTGGCCTGCTGGTGGCGGTTGCCGAGCAGGATGCAGCTGCCGCGGTGCGGCGGCTGCGCGATGCAGGCGTGGCGTGTGCCGAGGTGATCGGCACGTTCCGGCCGCGTGCGGCGGACGGTCCGTACCTCGCGATGAGCTGATCAGCTGCGCAGCCGTGCGGCCAGTTGCGTGCCTGCCGCGCTGCCGCTGCGCCACGCATCCTCGACCCGCGCGCCGAGGCATGCATCGCCTGCGAATGCGAGCTTGCCGTCCGCTGCGGCGAGACAGGGGACGTCGAGCGGCTGTTCGACCCGAGCAAAGCGCCAGCCGTGGCGCACTGCGAGCCGGGGTGCGGCACGGTTGCCGGTCAGCGCCGCAAACGACGCGAGCAGTTCGGCCGAGCTTGCATCATCCGCGAAGTGGGCTTCCGACCACGAGGGCGTGGCGTGCAGCACCCAGCGTTCACCACGAGCGCGGCCCGGCTTGGATGTGTCGCGTGCAACCCATGCGAGCACGGGATCCTGCTCCACGCGCGCGGCGTCCCATGCCACGTCGATGGGGGAGTCGAAGCCCAGCATGAGGGCCGTGCACGGCAGCATGCGCACCGCGGCGAGCCGCTGCTGCAGTTGCGGTTCCGAGGCGAGCAGCGATGCCGCCTGGGGGGCAGGCGTCGTCACCAGCACGGCATCGAACCGCGCCTCCGCCAGTTCCATCCCCTTCGACTCGGCCACGAGTTGCAGCGCGAAGCGGTCACCGTCGCGCAGCACGTGTTCGACGCGGCACTCGCAACGCACCGATCCGTGGGGCAGTCGCGCCGCGAGGTCGCGCAGCGGCGCGTTCATCGCTGGCTTGCCGACCCAGCGCGCTTCCCCTGGCTCCGCGGTGAATGCACCGTTGCAGGCGAGGACGAAGCGACCGTTCCACGCATCCACCACGCCGCCGCGCTGCCAGTCCGCCACCTGGCGCACGAAGGCCTCGTCCCGGGCGGTGAAGTACTGGGCACCGTGGTCCCAGCCCGTGGTGGCATCCGCAGGCGACCGCTTGCGGCTCATGCGGCCGCCGGGGTTCTTGCCCTTGTCCACGACCGTGACCCTGCAGCCGGCGCGATGCAGTTCGTTGGCTGCGGCGAGGCCGGCGATCCCGGCCCCGACCACGGCAACCCACGGCTTCCCGGCGCCGCGCGGGAGGCTCAAGGCTGCGGCCGATCTGCCTCGGGCTCTTCGAACACGGGCGGCACGGCGGGCCGCTCTGCTTCGCGCTGGGCGCGTTCCTTGCCGAGTTCGCCGAGCAGTTCCTGGATGCGGATCGCACCGGCAATGGACTGGTCGAAGTGGAACTCGAGGCGCGGCACGGTGCGCGTGTGGAGCGTCGCGCCGAGCGCACGCTTCACGAATGCGCGTGCGCGCGAGAGGGCACCCTCGGTGCGAGCGCGGGTCTTGTCGTCGCCGAAGATCGACCACCACGCCTTGCAGATCGTGAACTCGCGGTCGAGCTCGACGCGGGTGATGGTGACCATGCCGATCTTGGGGTCGGCCAACTCGCGCATGAGGATCTCGGCGATGGTGGCCTTGATCTGCTCCTGCAGCCTCGCGATCCGGCGGTCCTTCATGCGTTCCTCGGGGAGATGATCTCGATCTGGTCGTCGACGAGGGATCCTTCCCGGAGGTCGCGCAGGTCGTTCAGGATGTGGTCGAGGCAGGAGTTCACGTGGGCCACCTCGTTGCTCGCCACCACGGCGCCGAGCGTCGCGGTCCTGGGATCGTCCAGGTCCTCGATCTCGGCAATCGAAACGTTGTAGGTGCGTCGCATGCGGTCCTTCAGGCCCTTCACCACGCTGCGCTTGTCCTTGAGGGACTCGGCGTAGGGGATCTCGATCGTGAACTGCAGGACGCCGATGTGGAGCATGGTGCGTCGGGTGCCGTCGTGGCCCCTGCACGCGCAGGGGCCGTGGGATGCGGGTTCAGCGGGTCACAGGGTGCGGCGCACCAGGTCGACCTGCGAGAACTCGAGGATGTCGCCAACCTTGAGGTCCTGGTAGTCGACCAGCGTCATGCCGCACTCGAAGCCTGCGCGCACTTCCTTGGCGTCGTCCTTCTCGCGGCGCAGGCTGGCCACCTTGCCGGTGTACACGACCTTGCTGTCGCGGGTGAGGCGGACCTTGGCGTTGCGCTTGACGATGCCGTCGGTGACGTAGCAGCCGGCGATGAGGCCGAACTTGCTCGAGCGGAACAGGGCGCGCACCTCGGCGTGACCGAGGACGCTCTCGACCTCTTCGGGCTTGAGCAGGCCTTCCATCGCATTGCGCAGCTGGTCGAGCAGCTCGTAGATCACGTCGTAGTAACGGATCTCGACGCCCGCGCGATCTGCTGCCTGGCGTGCCGACGAGTCGGCGACGGTGTTGAAGCCCACGATCACCGCGCCCGAGGCCTCGGCCAGCGAGACGTCGGTCTCGTTGATGCCGCCGAGGGCCGAGTGGACGAGGTTCACGCGCACTTCCGCCGTCTTCAGGTCGTCGATGCACTTGCGCAGCGGCTCGAGGCTGCCCATCACGTCGCACTTCAGGATGATGCGGATCTCCTGGACGTTTCTCTCGGCCAGCTTGGCCGAGAGGGTCTCCAGCGTGATCGCGCTGCGCTCGGCGAGGCTCAGCTCGCGCGTGCGGCGCTGGCGCTCCTCGACGACCTCGCGCGCCTTCTTCGCGTCTTCCACGGCGAACAGCTTGTCGCCGGGCATCGGCAGGCGGTCGAGGCCGAGCAGCGTCACCGGGGTCGACGGCGTCGCCTCGGTGATCTGCCTGCCATGGTCGTCGATCATGCCGCGCACGCGCGAGAAGCTCTCGCCGCACACGACCTGGTCCTTCACGCGCAGCGTGCCGTCGGTGACGAGCACCGTGGCCGCGACGCCCTGGTCCGGGGTCTGCTTGGACTCGACGACGATGCCCTTGCCTGGAGCGTCCGGGCGGGCCTTGAGGTCGAGGAGCTCGGCATCGAGGCAGATGCGGTCGACGAGGTCGTCGAGGCCCTTGCGGGTCACGGAGCTGACCTCGATCACGCCGGTGGTGCCACCCCACTCCTCGGGCTGCAGGCCCTTCACCATCAGCTGCTGCTTCACCTGCATCGTGTTGGCCCGCGGCAGGTCGCACTTGGTGATGGCGACGATGACCGGCACGCTTGCTGCCTTGGCGTGGTTGATCGCCTCCTCGGTCTGCGGCATGACGCCGTCGTCACCTGCCACCACGAGGACGACCAGGTCCGTCACCTGCGCGCCGCGTGCGCGCATCGCGGTGAAGGCCGCGTGGCCCGGGGTGTCGAGGATGACGAAGCTCTGGCCCTTCTGGTTGGTGACCTTGTAGGCGCCGATGTGCTGCGTGATGCCGCCGGCTTCCTTCTTGGCGATGTCGCTGTTGCGCAGCGCGTCCATCAGCGAGGTCTTGCCGTGGTCGACATGGCCCATGAAGGTCACGATCGGCGGACGGTGGATCTCGGTCTCACCCTGCGCGTCCTCGACGAGCTGGGCGATCATCTCGTCCTCCGCCTCCTTGTGGTCGACGATGTGGATCTGGCGGCCCAGTTCGAGCGCGACCAGTTCGACCTCGTCGTTGGAGAGGAACGAGTTGATGTTCTTGCCGGCGACGCCGAGCTTGAACGTCAGCGTGCCGATGAGCTCGGTCACCTTGACGCCCAGCGCCTCGGACAGCGCCTTGATCGAGACCGGCGGTTCGACCTCGATGATCTTGTTGGGGTCGACCGTCGAGGGCAGGTTGGTGCGGGCGCGGCGCTGGCCGGGCCTGCCCTGCGCATCGCGCGAGGGGCCGCGCATGCCGCCGGGGCCGCGGCGCTGCATGGGTGCCTGCGCGGTGCGGCTGGCACTGCGCTGCTGGGTCTTCTGCAGGGCTGCGCGGCGGAGGGCGCTGTCGTTCGCGGGGGCCGAACGGCGCGTGGCGTCGCGGATCGTCTCCTGCGGCAGTTCGATGCGTCCGACCACCGTGGCCTTGGCCTTGGGGATCAGCAGCCTCTTCACGTCCGAGGCGGGCGCCGCGGGCGGCTCGACCACGGGGGCTGCGACCACCTCGGCAACGGCTTCGACCGGCGCAGGCGCGGCGACCGGAGTGGGTGCCACGGCCGCAGCAGGTGCTACTACGACAGCGGGTTCGGGCGGGGCCTCGACGACGGCAGGAG
>JBEATZ010000358.1:0-3028 GCA_041161695.1 Planctomycetota bacterium
GCTTGCGTTTCTCGGCGATGTCCATCTTCGCCATGATCTTGATGCGCGAAGTGATGTTGTTCTGCATGCGCTTGGGCAGCTCCATCACCTCCGTGAGGGAACCGTCCTTGCGGTAGCGGACGATCACTCGCTTCTCGAACGGCTCGATGTGGATGTCGCTCGCGCCCTGCGTGCAGGCGTCGACGATCATCTTGTTGACGAGCTTGACGACCGGCGACTCCTCGTCGCTGATCGCCGACATGTCGTCGCCGCCGTCTTCGCCGCCGGCATCCTTGAGCTCGAGGTCCGCGTCGTCGAACGACTGCAGGATCTCGCCGACGGAGTCGCCGTCCTGCTGGTAGGCGCGGTCGAGGATCTTCTCGATCTCCTCGGCAGTGCTGACGACATCCGCATCATCACGGGCTGCCAGCTGCGCCCGGTGGTCAGCACGGCGGAGGAGATCGAGCGCGTGCAACTGCGCGCCTACCGTGGCGAGACCGAGGAGATGGGGCAGATCCTCGAGGACTTCGAGGAGGGTTCCGTCGAACTCAAGGAAATCGACATCGACGAGGACTCGACCGACCTCGACCTGATCAACGACGAGGCCTCGCCCGTCGTGAAGCTCGTCAACAAGTTCATCCTGGATGCCTGCAACCAGGGCGCGAGCGACATCCACATCGAGCCGTTCGAGAAGAAGGTCGTCATCCGCTACCGCAAGGACGGCCTGATGTTCGAGGCCATGACGCTGCCGAAGCGGATGCAGAACAACATCACGTCGCGCGTCAAGATCATGGCGAAGCTCGACATCGCCGAGAAGCAGCGCCCGCAGGACGGCAAGTTCCAGATGAAGATCGGGAACAAGGCCGTCGACTTCCGCATCAGCGTGCTGCCGGTGGTGTGGGGCGAGAAGACCGTGTTCCGCATCCTCGACTCGTCGAGCATCATGCTCGACATGCAGGCGCTGGGCTTCGAACAGCGCAGCCACGAGGACTACACGTGGGCGATCGCCCAGCCCTACGGGATGATCCTCGTGACCGGTCCCACGGGATCGGGCAAGTCGACGACGCTGTACTCAGCGGTCAAGCAGATCGCGAGTCCCGACATCAACATGGTCACGGTCGAGGACCCCGTCGAGTACACGATGGAGGGCATCAACCAGGTGCCCGTGAACGCGAAGCGCGGCCTCACCTTCGCGGGCGCCCTGCGCTCGATCCTCCGCCAGGACCCGGACGTGGTCCTGATCGGCGAGATCCGCGACCAGGAGACCCTCGAGATCGCGGTCAAGGCCGCACTCACCGGTCACCTCGTGCTCAGCACGCTGCACACCAACGATGCCGCATCGACGATCGCGCGCATGGTGGACATGGGCATGGACCCGTTCATGGTCAGCAGCTCTGCGATCCTGATCTGCGCCCAGCGCCTGGCGCGCAAGCTCTGCCCGAACTGCAAGAAGCCGGCGGAGTACCCCAAGGAAACGCTGCTCCGCGCAGGCTTCATCGAGGCGGACTTCGCCCAGCCGATGGAGCTCTTCACCGCCGTGGGCTGCAGCCGTTGCAACGGCGGCTACAAGGGCCGCTTCGCGCTGCTGGAGACCATGCGCATGACCGAGCCCATCAAGCGGCTCGTCGTCGAGCGCAAGCCGTCCACCGACCTCAAGAAGCAGGCACTTGCCGATGGCATGTTGACGCTGCGCCGCTGCGGCTTGCTCAACGTGATGCGCGGCAAGACCAGCCTGGAAGAAGTCGAATCCGTCACCATGGCCGACTAGTCGGCCGCGAGGAACTGAATCATGGCACTCACCTTCAAGTACGAGGCAAGGGACACGTCCGGTCGCACGGTCAAGGGCACGATGAAGGCATCGTCCCAGGGCGAGCTGGTTGCCGACCTGCGCCGCAGGAACCTCACCGTCGTCGAGGTCAGCCAGGCAAAGGCCTCACTCTTCAGCCGGGCTCCCAAGGGCCGCGGGATCGCCAAGAAGTCCTCGGTGCGGAAGGGCGAGCTGGAGGTGTTCACCCGCCAGCTGTCGACCATGCTGAGCGCGGGCATCCCGATGCTCGAGGCCCTCGAGATCCTCACCGAGCAGGCCGAGTCGCCGGGCTTCCACTTCTGCCTCAACAGGGTGGTGGAGGACATCCGTTCCGGCTCCGACCTCTCGAAGGCCCTGGAGCAGCACAAGAAGGTCTTCAGCCACATCTACGTGAGCATGATCCGGGCCGGCGAGATCTCCGGTCAGCTCGACGTGATCCTCACGCGCCTCGCGGACTACCTCGAGGCCAGCGCGCACCTGAAGCAGGAGATCAAGTCGGCCATGACCTACCCGGTCGTGTCCCTCATCCTCGTGCTCGGCATCGCCCTCTTCCTGATGGTGGGCATCGTCCCGAGCTTCAAGCCGGTGTTCGAGAGCCTCGAGGTCGAGCTGCCCGGGCTCACCGTCGTCATCATGGATTCCGCGCTCTTCATGCAGGACGCGTGGTACGTGATGATCTTCGGCGCCATCGCGCTCGCCATCGGCCTCAAACTCGCCGTCGCCACCAAGAAGGGCTCCTATGCCAAGGACGTGGTCATGCTGCGCATGCCCGTCTTCGGCCCGCTCTTCAAGAAGGTCTGCCTGTCGCGCTTCTCGCGCACCTTTGCGACCCTCGTCCGCAGCGGCGTGCCGATCCTCGGCACCATGGAAATCGTGTCGGCCACGGCCGGCAACCAGGTCATCAGCGAGACCGTGGACAAGGCGCGCGAGGCGGTCAAGAACGGCGAGAGCCTCGTGACCCCGTTCAGCGACAGCACCGTGTTCCCGCCGATGGTCACCAAGATGATCGGCATCGGCGAGCGCTCGGGCTCGCTCGACGCGCTGCTCGAGAAGATCGGCGAGTTCTACGACCAGCAGGTCGAGGCCGAGGTCAAGGGCCTCACCTCGCTCATCGAGCCGATCATGATCAGCGTGATGGGCATCATCGTGGGCGGCATCGTGCTCGCGGTGTTCCTGCCGATCTTCAAGCTGCAGGCCAAGCTCGCAGGCGGCTAGTCCGCCTGCTTGCTCCCGCCCCCCGAC
>JBEATZ010000402.1:0-3318 GCA_041161695.1 Planctomycetota bacterium
GCGCGAGGCCGGCGGCGGTCCCGGCAGCGGGCTGGCCGTCCGCGGCGAACACGCCGCCGGCCTCGCGCAGCTTCCACCGCGTGATCTCCAGCACCTGCTCCAGTTCACGAAGCTTGTTCTGCAGGTCATCGCGCTCGCGCGCCACGTCCCGGACCTGCTGGAGCTCCTCGAGGAACCCGAGCGACTGGTCGGTGAGCTCGCGCAGTTGCCGCTCGCGCTCGGCGAGCTGCGCCACGAGCTGCGCCTCGCGCCCCGCTGCCGGGCCGCCTGCAGACGGAGGGGCAGAACGCGGCTTGCGCCCCGCTCCCTCCTTCTCCTGCTCGTCACGCGGCTTGGTCATGCGGTGCAGACAGTCTTGCGACAAGTGCCCCGGGCAACAAGCATCAGCCCCCGAAGCGCCTCCGGATCCCGTCACGGATCTTCTGCATCCTGCGGCGCACCGACCAGCGCGGGCGCGCGGCGCCGGCGGCCGGCATGGGCGGCAGGGAGATCTCGGGCCGAGCGATCGCGGGCTTGCGCCCCAGTTCCTGCAGCATGGCCTCGAGCGACTTCGCGTAGTCGAGGGCGCGCCGCAGCTGCCCCTCGGCGCCGTGGCAGCGGTGCTGCCAGGCAGCGAGCTCGCGCTCGGCATCGTTGTACTTGTAGCGCGCGATCACGCGAAGGCTCTCGCGCACCGCCTCGGAGGGACGCTCGCGCGGGCTGGTGCCGTTCGCCGCCGTCTCGACGGCCTTGCGGTAGCACTCGACCGTGCGCTCGGCGGTGCGGCGCCAGGAGAGCTCCTGCTCCCTGGCACGGCCACGCTGCACGAGGGCCTCGACCGCGGCGCCGCCGCGCAGGCAGGTCATCAGGCCCTCGGCGAGTTGCGCGTCGTTGCCGGGCTCGAACAGGATCGCACCGTCGCCGCAGACCTCGGGAATCGACATGGCTGCAGCTGCGACCACCGGGACGCCAAGGGCCATCGCCTCGATGGGCGGGATGCCGAAACCCTCCTCACGCGACGGATAGGCGAGCGCCCTGCAACCCTGCAGCAGCGCCTTCACGTCCTGGTCGTCGAGACCCTGCACCCACTTCACGCGCGTGCCGATGCCGAGCTTGGCGATGAGTTCGTCGCTCGTCTCACCCGGGTTCTTCCAGACCTTGCTGCCCGCGACGCACAGCTTGACGTGCTCGGGCAGGCGCGCGAGCGCACGGAAGAGGGTCGCATGGTCCTTGTGCGGATAGTCCTTGCCGACCGCGAGGACGAAGTCACCGTCCATGCCGATGCGGCTGCAGCGACGGCGCACCTCCTCCGCAGGCAAGGGGTGGTGGAAGTCGGGATCCACCGCGAGGGGAGCGAGATCCGCGATCGAGGCATCGCCCTTCAGGTCGCGCTCGATCTCCCCCATGACCGAACGGCTGTGCACGAGCAGGCGGTCGGCGTTGCGCACGAGCCGCTGGATGTAGCCGTGGTACCACTGCCAGTGCTCGCGGTCCGGGAAGTACTCGGGATGACGGTTGAGGATCGCATCGTGCACCTCGACCACCGAGGCCTTCGCGAGGAGCGGCAGCACGAGGTCGCGCGGCGTCGCATCCGGGAACCAGCTGAGGTGGTACACGTCGGGTGCCTGCGCCGGGTCGGTGAGGATCTTGACGATGTCCTCGGTCGTGAGCACCTCGACGAGTTCTGCGTTCGCGGGCAGCGGCTTGGCCGGGACCGTGCCGCGGATCACCACCACGCGCAGGCGCGTCACCTGCGGCAGGCAGGCGAGTTCACGCAGCACATTGAGCTGCACGCGCTCCAGACCGGAAATCGGCCGGTTCAGGAGCCTGGCATCGAACAACACATCCATGGCGAGGTCTCATCGGAGCGTAGGAGGACTCCGCTTGACAGTTCCTGCAGGGCTGGCAACGAAGTCGTATCCCGACCGTCCCAACTCCCGGAACCCCATGGCAGGGGCGGCACGATTCCGGCGGGAACGGATCCCGCCGGGGCCAACCCGATCCCTGGTCAGACCGCGCGTCCGCCGCGCGCACGCCGGCCCTCCAGCGCGCGGAACCGCTGGGCCATCTCCATGCGACGCTGCATCACCATGCGCAGCTGGGCACGGTCGCGGCCGTCGGTGCGCAGGTCCTGCATGCGCTCGCGGACCCGCTCCCGAAACGCGTCACGGACCTCGGGACGCACGCCGCGCAGGATGGGCATGGCGTCCCCGCGGAGCGCGTCCCCCGAGCCCTTCGCCCGGTCGCCATCCATGCCGCCGCGGTTGCGGTGCCGCGGGCCACGCGGCCCCTGACCCTCGCCCCTGCCGCCGCGCGGCGGCCTGCCGTGACCCGGACGGCGCGCGCCACCCGGACCGTTCTCCTGTTCTGCATCGGAACGCGTGCGCTCGCCGCGCATGCGCTCGCGCGGCGGGTTCGCGCGCTCGTCGCGCGGACGGGGAGCCTCCTGTTCGGTGCCCTGCGGGCGGGGTTCGCGGACCGGCCGGCGGCCGGGCTCCTGGGCGAACAAGGTGCTGGTGAGGACCAAGGCGAGGACTGCGAGGATCGGTTTCATGTTCAACTCCTGTTGGGAGTCCTAACGCGGGCGCAGGCGGGTCCCCCACGGCGCACCTGGGCGCAAACCGGGATGTGCGCGGATTCAGTCCTTGCGACCGGCCTCGACGCCGATGCCTGCGCCCCGTGGCGCTTCACCGAGACCGAGCCGGGTGCGGGCCAGGTCGGCCCATGCACTGGATGCATCGTGGAGGAGGTACGCCCGCCAGTGCGAACGGGCGGACTCGAGGTGGCCCAGCGCCGCGAGCGCATCGGCGAGGTTGAAGTGCGCGTCCGCGTACCAGGGTGCGTAACGCAGGGCCTGGCGGAAGGAGCCGAGGGCCTCGCCCATGTGCCCGAGTTCGACCTGCACCACGCCGAGGTTGTTCCATGCCTCGACGTAGAACGGCCGGAGCTCGATGGCGCAGCCGTACGCGTCGAGCGCCAGCAACAGGTCGCCTTGCTGGCGGCGCACGTTGCCGAGGTTGAACCACGCGCGCGGATCACCGCCGTGCTTGGCCTGTTCGTACGCCTGCAGTGCAGCGGCCATGCGCCCCTCGCGCTCGGCAACGACGCCGAGTTCGAACCACTGGGCATGGGTGCGATGCCGCAACAAGGAGCCGCAGTCCTCGTCCTCGAGCGGCAACCAGAGCTGGCCGCAGCGGTCGACGCGCCTGCCGTCCGACAGCGCGAGCCATGCGCGACCCGAGCCCAGCGCGCACACGAGCGCATCGAGCGCCTCGACGGGATCCTCGATCCACGCAAGTGCCCCGCGCAGTTCTGCGTCGATGCGGCGCGCGGCCCATC
>JBEATZ010000459.1:0-4517 GCA_041161695.1 Planctomycetota bacterium
AATGGGCACCGCACCTCGCAGCTGGCGCTCGGTGCGGTGCCCATTGCTATGGCATGCGCCACCATTGGCTGGCTCCTCGGCCGGCGGGTTCGCAACCACCCGGGCTGAGTCAGCCTGCCCAGAAGTCGCACAGCAGGTCCGCGAAGGCGCCGGGCGCCTCCATCGGCGTCATGTGGCCGCACTGCGGCACCACGGCAAGCCGCGCGCCGGGGATCGTCGCGGCCATGGCCGTGGCCTCGGCTGGCGGCGTGATCGCATCCTGCTCGCCGACCACGACCAGGACCGGCATGCGCAGTCCGGGCAGCAGCCCGGTGCGGTCCGGCCGGTCGCGCAACCCGCGCAGGTCCGCCACGATGGTCTCGACCGGCTGCGACTCGATCATCGTGCGGATGCGTGCACCCACGAACGGGTCGGCGCCCGGAGCCAGCAGCTTCGGCAGCATGGCGTCGGCGATGGCCGTGCGACCGCGCTCGACCACCGTGGCGATGGCTGCTTCGCGCCCGGCCCTCGCAGGTTCGCTGTCCGCTGCAGCACGCGTGTCCACCAGCGCCATGGTGCGCAGCAGCTGCGGATGCGCGGCAGCGAGCGCCAGGGTCGCGTAGCCGCCCATCGACAGCCCGATGAGGTCTGCGGTCCCGCCGCCGAGCTGGTGCACGACGGCAGCGAGGTCGGCTGCATGCAGGTCCATGTCGAGGCGCGGCTCGGCGCAACCCTGGGGCTCGTGCTGCTGCGAGCAGCCGTGACCGCGCAGGTCGACGGCGGCAAGGGTGCGGTGTTCCGCGGCCCTGCTGCCCAGCAGGTCGAGCCACATGCGGTGGTCGAGGGGATAGCCGTGGACCAGCAGGGCCAGCGGGCCCTTGCCTGCGCAGTGGACCGCGATGCGGGCGCCGTGGGTCTCCACGTGGAGCGTGCGGATCATGCTGCCACGATGCGGCTGGGTCCGCCCGGAGTCCATGGGCCAGCGTGCTGGCACGGGACGCGCCGTGCGGCCACACTGGGCCCATGGTCCCGATGGGCAGCAGGATCGCCGTCGCGATCGCCTTCGCCCTGCCGTGCACGGCCTACGTGGCCACGGCAGCTCCCTGCGTCGGTTTCGACGATGCAGCGGAACTCGCGTGGTGCGCGATCCACTGGGGCGTGGCCCACCCGCCCGGCTTCCCGGCATGGGTGGCACTTGCACACGGGGCCACGAGCCTCGGGGCCGCGTATGGTGACGCAATCGTCGCCCTGCACGTGTTCGTTGCAGTGCTCGGGGCGCTTGCCTGCGCCTTCCTGCAGCGGGCCTGTGCGACCTTCGCTGCGCGCGTCGTGCCTGCTGCAGGCGCTGCCGCTCACGAACTGGCCGGCCTCGGCGCCGCACTGGCCTTCGGCTCCGGCATGGTCGCCTGGCAGTGGGCGAATGCCATCGAGGTGTACTCGCTCCAGTCGCTCGCCAGCGCAGCGCTGCTCTGGGCGCTGCTGCGCGCGCCAACCGCGCGCTGCTGGACCGTGGCCGTTGGGCTGGCACTCGGCACCGGTCTCGCCAACCACCATGCGACCACCCTGGTGCTCGCACCGTTCGCGGCCGTGGCCTGTGCGTGGCACCACGGCCCCGGTGCAGTGGGGACCCGGCGTGCGCTCACGGCATGCGGCATCGGCCTCGCGACATGGACGGCGTTCCTCGGGGTCCTCGTGATCCGCGCGCAGGGCGTCCATGCCTTCGAGTTCGGCAACCCCGACACGATCGGCCGCCTGTTGCACCACGTCGGCGGCGGCTACTACGGCGAGGGATTGTTCCGCGCCGATGCCGACGTCGCGGGTCGCTGGCTGTACCTGCTCCAGGTGTCGATGCGGCAGTACGGCGTGTTCCTCGCCGTGCTCGCAGGTGGCCTGCTCGTGGTCGAGCGCCGGTCCCGCTGGCTCGCAGCAACGCTCCTCGTGCCCTGGCTCGTCACCTGCTGGGTCCAGGGAGGCCGCACCATGGTGGCCAACATGGATTCCTACCTGCTGCCCGCCTTCGTGCTGCTCGCGCTGCCCGTTGCCGCCGGCCTGGCACGCGTCCTCCCGCACCGGCTCGCACGCTGGCTGCTGCCGCTCGCCCTTGCCGCCCACGCGGCATGGAACCTGCCCGCCTGCAACCGGTCGCACTACGACTGCGGCGACGCGCTTGCCGCCGAGATCGACCACTCTGCGCCGCCGAACAGTGTGCTGCTGCTGGCGGGGTGGGAGGCTCGCATGCTGTACCGCCTGTACCGCGACACGCGGGGCTTCCGGCCCGACCTCACGGTGCTGGCCGCAGACGTGAAGGGCACCAATGCTGCATGCATCGAGGTCGCCGAGCCGGGGTTCCTCGCGCGCATCCGCGGTCCCTACGAAGCCTACCTTGCGACCCTCGCGGCCCAGGATCCCGGCTTCGTGCACACCGACTGGTTCACGCTGTCGAACGACGCGCAGACGCGGGCCTACCGGGCGATGATGGGTGCCGTGATCCAGGCGGCGCGCGAGCAAGGTCGGCCCGTGCTCGCCGATCGCGGGGCCGTGGCCTTCCTGCTGCAGGTGCAGGTCGTGGGCAACGCGGACGTGCTGCCGTGCGGCAACCTGTTCTCGATCGGGCCGGTTGCGGGTGCGCCGCCGTTCCGGCGCGCGGGTACGTGGTGGCAGCAGCCGATCCTGCTCCACGACCTCTGCGCGGCCGCCGTGTTGCGCGACCAGGAACGCACCGCGGAACAGGTGCTGCGCTTCTTCCGGGCCGTGCAGCGCAACCCCGACGCGGAGCAACTGCAGCCGATCCACGGTGCGATCGTGCGCGACGCCAAGGCCTACCGGGCCGACAAGCCGTTCCTCGGCTGGCGCGAGGGAACGCCCCGCTGATCAGCCATCCTGGGGCGGCGCCGGTGCGGGCCCGGGCTCGCGCAGTGGCGTCATCTCGTAGCGCAGCCACCGGCACTCGATCGGGCCGTTGTGGACGACGAGCTTCCTGCTGGTGCGCAGGCCCAGGTGCTTCGTGGTCTCGGGGTTGCCGCTCAGCACCCACGCGACCGCATTCGGGCAGCGGTGCTTGAGGAACGTGCCGAGCGCCTCCCAGCTCTCGGCCAGACCCTCGTCCCCGTCGCCGTCGAGTCGCTCGCCGTAGGGCGGGTTGGTGACCACGAGCTGGGGCTGGGCCTGCGGCACGTAGTCGCGGATGTCGCCGGTGGCGATGCGCACGCCGCGCAGGCCCGCGTTCTTGAGCGAGAGCTTGGCGAGGCTCACGGCGCCCGGGTGCCGGTCGTTGCCGATGATCGCCGGCTGCGGCAGCGCGGCCCCGACGGCGGCACGGCGCTCGGCCTCGGCCTTGAGTTCGGTCCAGGCGGGAGTCCAGAGGTCGCGCCAGCGCTCGAAGGCGAACGTGCCGCGCAGGCCCGGTGCGCGGTCGGCGGCCATCAGTGCCGCCTCGATGAGGAACGTGCCCGAGCCGCACATCGGGTCGCACAGCGCCTGTTTGCGGTCCCAGCCCGTGAGCAGCAGCAGCCCCGCCGCAAACGCCTCGTTCAGCGGGCTCTTGTGCATGATCTCGCGGTACCCGCGCTTGTGCAGCGTCCTGCCGGCGAGGTCGCGATACAGGATGCCCTCGCCGCGCTGCAGCACGACCTTGATCGGCAGGTCGGGACGGTCCTTGTCCACGTCGGGCCTGCGACCCTGCTTCTTGCGGAACTGGTCGACGACCGCATCCTTGACGATGAGCGCAGGGAACCTGCTGTCGGTCGTGAAGCTCTCGCGGATCGAGCAGTCCACGGCGAGGGTCTGGTCGGCGCGGATGCTGCGCGACCAGTCGACCTCGGCCGCGAACTTGTAGAGGTCTTCCTTGCTGCGCACGGGACCGCGCGCAAGCTGGTGCTGGACGCGGATGGCGCTGCGCAGCCACAGGCACGCGCGGTACCCGAGGCGCAGGTCGCCGCCGAACGTGACGCCGCCGCGCTTCACGGTCACCTCGGCGCCGCCGAGCTCGCGGATCTCGCCGGCCAGCGCCTCCTCGAGGCCCAGCGTGCAGGCTGCGTGGAATGTCTCCACGTCAGGCCTGGGGACCGGCGGGCGCCGGGCCCGCTGCAGCGGCGAACTCCGCCTGGAAGACGTTGAGCGCGCTGATCACGGGCGACGCCGCCATCTCGATGAGCGAGCAGAAGCCCTTGCGACGGCTGAACTCCGCCAGCTTGCGCAGCTTCTCGTCGTAGCCGGGACCCTTCCCCGCCTGGACGGCCTTGAGGATGTGCACGAACTGGTTGGTCTCCATGCGGCAGGGCGGGCACTGCCCGCACTGCTCTGCCATGAAGAACTCGGCGACCTTCAGGGTGAAGGCGACCACGTCCTCGCGGTCGTCGAGGAAGCGCACGCCGCCGCAGCCGGGCGAGCTGCCGACGGCACGCAGCGTCTCGTAGCTGATGGGCAGGTCGAGCTGGTCCGCCCCGAGGAAGCCGCTCGACATCGCCGGCTGGACCCCGCGCACGGGCCGCCCGTCGCGCAGGTCGGGGGGGGCCTGGGCGAGGGGCGGACCGTGCGCG
>JBEATZ010000469.1:0-9071 GCA_041161695.1 Planctomycetota bacterium
GCTCCTGATCGTCCTCCCGTCCCTTGCTGCGTGCGCCGGCGCACCGGAGCCCACGGAGCCCTCGGCCACCGACCTCACCGTTGCCAAGGTGCAGGGCGAGATCAAGGTGGGCATGGCCGCCGCCAGCGTCATCGAGGTGCTGGGTTCGCCCAACATCATCACGACCGACGAGGAGCGTCGCGAGGTCTGGGTCTACGACAAGGTGTCGACCGAGCGCATGGACGCGAGCAAGTCCTCCTACGGCACCCTGCTGATCCTCGGCGGCAGTTCGTCGCGGCGCGACACGACGACGCGCCAGAAGACCCTCACCATCCTGGTGAAGTTCGACGCCGAGAAGAAGGTGCGCGACTTTGCCTACAACTACACGCAGTTCTGAGCGCCGTGCCGTGCTCCGGGCTGCCTTGTTGTTGCTGCTGATCCTGCTCGCCGGCTGCGAGAGCCCGCCTGCCAAGACCTTCTTCCAGCTCGCACCCGAGGCGCCCGAGTACAAGGCTGCACAGACGCGCTTCTTCGAGACCAGGGACGCCGACGAACTGCTGTCGGCTTCCGCTGCCGTGCTGCAGGACCTCGGCTTCCACGTCGAGGAGAGCGTGCGCGGACTCGGGTTCCTGCGCGCGGCCAAGGAGCGGAGCGCCAGGGAGTCGAGCCAGACCTGGCACCGCGTGCTGCTGCTCGTGGTGTCCTTCGGCCACTTCTACATACCCATCGACCTGCAGCAGCAGATCGCAGCCACCCTCGTCGCGCGCCCTGCCAACGCGGAGGGCACGCGCCACGAGGTGCGCATCACCTTCCATCGCGTCGTCTGGAAGGGCGACGGGGCTGCCGACCGCAACTACATCCCGCCTGGAGAGCAGCGCATGGAGATGATCCGCGACCCGGTCGTCTACCAGCAGTTCTTCGGCAAGTTGTCGAAGGCCGTGTTCCTCGAGGCCTTCACGCTCTGAGAGTCCGCCATGACCCTGCACCTCACCTCGTCCCTCGCCTGCGCCCTCGTCGTGGGCCTCTCTGCGTGCACGGCTCCCGAGCCGAGTCCGCAGCTGCTCGCGCCCACCGAGGCCCAGACCAAGCTTCGCTCCATCCAGTCGCGCACCTTCGAGGTTGCCGACAAGCTCGTGGCCCTGCGCGGCGTGATGGGGGTGCTGCAGGACCTCGGTTTCGTGATCGAGCGCGCCAACGAGGAACTCGGCCTCGTCACCGGCGCCAAGTTCGCGGAGCCCAACTACCTCGACGTGGTCGCCATCACCGTCACGGTGCGGCCCCAGGAGGGCGGCAAGTTCCTCGTCCGGGTGAACGCGATCTACAACAACGTCCCGGTCGACGATCCCGAGGTCTACCAGAACTTCTTCGCCGCCCTGGAGCGGTCCTTGTTCGTCAACCGGGGCTGACATGGACTCCGTGCCTCGTCCCTTGCGTGCGCTCGCACTCGGCCTCGCGTTGGTCGCGGCGTCTTGCCTCACGCCCTTCGAGTCGCGCCACGAGGCGCTGTCGGACGCGCGCGACCAGATCTGGCGCGCCGACCAGAGCCAGGTGATGTTGCGTGCGGCGCAGTCGCGGTTGTTCGAGAGTGTCGACCGCACCCGTCTCCTCACGGCCATCGTGCAGGTGCTCCAGGACCTCGGCTTCATGGTCGAGGAACTCGACACGAAGCTCGGCATCGTCTCGGCCTCTCGCTTCGACCGCATGGAGGGCGGAAGCGGCTTCGATGCCACCTACCACCTGTACGACGACCAGTCGTTGCTGCTGCTCACGCGCACGTACCGCAGCTGGGGACCGTTCTTCCACCGCACCGACCTCGTCCGCGCGACGGTGACCGTGCGCCAGCGCAACGAGAAGCAGACCGTCGTGCGTGCGAGTGCACAGTTCTACATGCGTGCCGTCGAGGGTTCGGAGCCCTACCAGCGGTTCTTCACGGCGCTGGAACAGGCGCTGGCACTGGAGGCGATGCAGGTGCCCGAGGAGCCGCCCGCACAGGAGAAGGCCGGCGGCTGAGCGCGCTCAGGGCCGCGTGACGCGGTAGATGCGCCTCGGGCTCATCACGCCGCCCACGGGCACGAGTTCCTGGCGGTCGAGCACGGCGCCGAGCTTTTCCAGTGCGCGCTGGGACCGGTGGTTGCCCGGGCTCACGTGGAACCACACGGTCTCTGCCCAGCGGAAGGCGTGGGCGAGCATGAGGTCCTTCATCGCGCGGTTGGTGCCGGTGCCCCAGTGGTCGCGTGCGAGGAACGTGTAGCCCACGACCACCGAGCGGCTCGCCGGATCCCAGTCGTAGTAGCGGGACGAACCGATCACGCGTCCGGTACCAGGCTCCAGTGCGACGAGCGCGCCCCCTGACGCCATCGCCCCCGCGAAGAAGCGCTCGAACACGGCGCGCTCGTGGCGGTTGGGTTCCGAATGCTGGGCCCACACGAGCGGATCGGCTGCTGCCGCGTGCAGCGCGTCGAGGTCTGTTGCCTGCATCGGGCGCAGGATCACACGGTCGTTCGAAAGGTGCGGCTGCCAGTCGGGTTGCACGGGACCAGCGTAGCGGGAGAGCGCCTCGAGGTCGTAGGTGCAGCCTGCAGGCGGGCGCATGGAGGCCCGTGGCGATTTTATCGGCTTCTCTCGCTTCGACGCCGGTGAATCGCAATGCTCCCCGCCCTTCCTGCAGCCATGGACTGGAACCCGATCCTCTCCAACCTGCAGAACCCGCCGATCCTGTTCTTCGCACTCGGCGTGCTCGCAACGTTGGTTCGCGCCGACCTGCAGATCCCTGCGCCGGTCACCAAGCTGTTGTCGCTCTACCTGCTGTGGGCGATCGGCTTCAAGGGCGGCGTCGAACTGGTGCAGGGCGGCCTCGGCGACGAGGTGGTCCGCTCGCTGGGGGCCGCGATGCTGCTCGCCTGCGTGATCCCCGTCCCGGTGTTCGCGATCGCGCGCCGATACTGCTCGGTGCACGATGCCGCGGCGCTTGCCGCCACCTATGGGTCGGTGAGCGCGGTCACGTTCCTCACCGCCTG
Source organism: Planctomycetota bacterium (assembly GCA_041161695.1). Lineage (GTDB taxonomy): Bacteria > Planctomycetota > UBA1135 > UBA1135 > UBA2386 > JBEATZ01. The sequence continues at coordinate 2,997 of JBEATZ010000469.1, forward strand.
CTCGGCCCTCGACCGGCAGGGCATCGCGTACGGCGGACACATGGTGGCGGCGATGGCCCTGATGGAGTCACCGGCCATCGTGATCGCCGTGATGCTGCGGCGCCGCATCCTCGCCCGCAGCGGCGAACGCACCGAGCCGCTGCCGCTCGGCGCACTGCTCCACGATGCCGTGGGCAATGGCCCCGTGGTCCTGCTGCTGGGCAGCCTCGCCATCGGCGCGCTCTGCGGCGAGCAGGGGATGCAGGCCATGGAGCCGCTGTGCAAGGACCTGTTCTCCGGCGTGCTGGTGTTCTTCCTGCTCGACCTCGGCGTGCTCGCCGGCAGTCGCATGCGCGAACTGCGCGCCCGCGCGCGGTTCCTGGTGCCGTTCGCGCTGTTGCTGCCGGTGGTCCATGCAGCGTTGGCCCTCGGTCTCGCCTGGCTGCTCGGCCTCACGGTGGGGGACGGCACGCTGCTCGCCACCCTCGCCGCGTCGGCCTCGTACATCGCGGTGCCTGCGGCCATGCGCTTGTCGGTGCCCGAGGCTGAACCGTCGGTTTACGTGGGCGCCGCCCTCGGCATCACCTTCCCGTTCAACATCCTCATCGGGCTGCCCCTCTACGAGGCCGGTGCCGTGGCGCTGTTGTCGAACTGACGCGCGCGGCCGGCTTTCGGGCATGATGCACGGCCTCGTCCGAGGCCCATGCCGTGACCCTCCTTCGCACCCTTGCGGCCGTCTGCGCTGCCACGTTGCCGCTGCAAGCACAGCACGACCTCGTCCGCTGCATCGTGCGCGATGCGACGCCCGGGCAGCGGCTGCAACTGCAGCAGCACTTCGACCTCACGGGCAACTGCTGTGGCGGTCCGCGGACCACCGGCCCGGTGGACATCGTGCTGCCCAACAACCGGCTCGCGTTGCTGCGCGCCATCGCGCCGCAGGCCGAACTGGTGAGCGACGGCAGGCCGTGGAGCGCGATCGAACTGGAACGAGGGGTCGCCGGCGAGGACCCGGACCTGAGCTACTACACGGTCGCGGAGGTCGAGGCCGAGATCGATGCCCTGGTGGCCGCGCACCCGGCACACGCGCGCAAGGTCGACCTCAGCGCCCTGCCGGGCGCGCAGCTGACCCACGAAGGCCGTCGCATCTTCGCACTCAAGGTGAGCGACGATGTGGCGCTGGACGAGGACGAACCTGCCATGGTGCTCGCTGCGCAGCACCATGCGCGCGAACTCAACTCGCCGCACATGGTGCTGCGTGCCATGCAGCGCGTGCTGGCCGACCGGCTCACCGACCCTGCGATTGGCGCGCTCGTCGACAGCCACGAGCTGTGGTTCGTGCCGATGGTCAATCCCGACGGCGTCAACACGGTGTGGACCACCAACAGCCTGTGGCGCAAGAACCGGCGCAACAACGGCGCCAGCTACGGCGTCGACCTCAACCGCAACTACCCGTTCCTGTGGGGACTGTGCGGCGCCTCGACCACGGCCAGCTCCGAGACCTATCGCGGTCCGTCTGCAGGCAGTGAGCCCGAAACCGTCACCATGCGCGCGCTGGTGAGCTGGCTGCGGCCCGAGGTGTACCTCGACTTCCACAGCCACGGACAGGACGTGCTGCGCATGTGGGCTCCGTGCGCGACCGTGAACCCGCAGATGCAGGCGTTCCAGCAGTCCTACTGCGACCGCCTGCGCACGCCCATGGGCTACGCCACGCGCGACCCGTCGGCGTCCGGCGAGGCGCCCGAGGACCACTACTCCAGCGGCGGCACGCTCGCGTTCCTCGTCGAGGTGGGCACCGACTTCCAGCCGCCCTTCGTGGACACGATTGCAGAAGAAGCGCGCGTGTGGCCCGGCGTACGGGAAGCTCTCACGACCTGGCGGCCGGCGCTGCGCGGCCACGTGCGCAGCGCCCTCGGCAGTGCGCCGCTGGAGGCCGTGATCACCTTCCAGCCATCTGTGCTGCTGCACGGCGAAGTGACCAGGAGCCGCGTGCGCGACGGTCGCTACGGGCTGTGGCTGCCCGTGGGCTCGTGGACCGTGACCTTCAGTGCGGCAGGGCACGCGAGCCGTACGCTGTCCGTCACCGTGACCACGCTCGACCAGCCGCAGCTACTCGACGTCCATCTGGAGCCCGCGGGCAGTGTGCCCACGATGGTGCGCGCGGGTGCGGGCGGCATCGGCACGTCCGTCACGTTCAACTACCGCTCACCGGGAGACAGCGGCAAGCAGGTGCTGTTCGGCTGGTCGCTCGGCACCACGCCCGGCATCCCGCTGGGCGGCCAGCGCGTCCTGCCACTCAACCACGACTTCCTGTTCGATGCCGCGCTCGCCGGCAACCCGGTGCTCGCACCCACGTGGAACGTGCTGGATGCCGCATCCGAGGCGCAGTGCGTGCTGTCGATCCCAGCGGATACGGGGTTGGTCGGCATCAGGTCGCATGTCGCTGGCATCACCGTCGACCCTGCCTTCCAGCACTTCATCAAGTGCTGGAGCACGCCGGTCGCGGTGACGATCCTGCCGTGAGAGCGCGGCCGGCACTGCGCAGGCGCGAGATGCTCAGGGCGCCTTGCCGGATCCGGGCTTCGGCAGCGCAACGGTCGTCTCCCACGCCATGCTGCTGAACACCTGTACGAACTCGCGCAGCGGCAGGCGGAACACGCCCTTGTCGATGGCGTAGCCGTTCTGGAGCCCCGGTTCGCCCGTGACCTTGCGGCTGCGGCCATGGGGGTTCCACACGGTCACGACCCTTGCCTCTGCGTCGTAACCGAGCACGGCATACGCGTGCTTGCCGGGGATGCCCGGCGGATGGCGCGCCGTGTTGGTGCTGCAGGTGACGAGGCGCTTGTCCGTTGCGGCAGCCGCGAGCGCTGCATGGGCCTTCTCGCTGAGTACCTCGACCGTGTCGGCGGGCACCGGTTCGGGCGGCGTTGCCGGGGGCACCTTGCTCGCGGGAACGCGCTTGTGGAAGGCGAGCCGCTGCGTGGTGCGGCCGGTGAGCAGCTTGATGACCGTGGCGGTCGATCCGCCGGCCAGCGCGTCCGTGGCCGTCTCGGTCTCGTACTTCGCGGGGTTGGCGTCCTGGCGCACCTGCCCCATGGCCTTCTCCAGCACCGGCAGCCAGATGCCTTCGTCGCCCGTCGTGCCCGAGAGCGCGAGTTCGGCATCGGTGAGCGGCGCGACGGCGACTTCCTTGCCGCTCGGGAAGCGCACCACGTAGCCCTCGTTGGTCTGCTCCACGAGCCCGCGCAGGGCCGTGGGGTCGCGATGGGTGAATGCGCCGATCGAGGCCACGAACCAGCAGTTGCCGATTGGACCCTGCCTGCAGGCATCGAGGTCGGGCGTGTCGTCCACGAACAGGGCGCGCGGCGTGCTGCGGATGCGCCGCAGGCCCGAACCAAAGCTTGCCGCGAAGTTGGGTGCGCGCTTCGGTGCGGCCGCAGGCTGCTGCTCGCCCGAGTCGGCGCGGTCTGCGTCCCCAGCCGGCTTCGGCTTCCCGGCCACGGGCTTCGTGAGGCCCTCCAGCGACAGCGTGGGCACCTCGTAGCTGCCGGCGCGCACGACGCGCTTGATGGCAGCGATGGCAGCGGCTGCCTCGCCGGTGAACTTCGGATCGATGCACGCGCGATCGATCTCGGCTGGACTCAGCACGAGGTCGTCGTCGCTGTCCCACGCATCGAAGTGCGCGGCCACCGTCGCGGCGAAGGTGGGGGCCGGGGCCTTGGCCGGCGCAGGGGCCTGGTTCGGCGCTTCCTGCGCAAGCAGGGCACTTCCCAGGAGGAGGGGCAGGGCGAGTGCGGGCAGGCGCATGGCCCGGAGGATACTCCGCGCAGTTTGCCGAGCACATCGGGTGGACTCCGGGAGTTCGAGATTCGGTGGGTGCGCCGAAGTCCACCCCATCCTTCCGCCCCGAGAGGTCTCCCGAAATCACCAGGCACATTCGGTCGCACGGATGCTGTGCGACCTGCTCCCCAACTGCCCGCACCTTGGCAAGGGTTTGCCGGAACGGCTCCTGGCGAGGACCATGGGCGCTCGGCTTGCGCGCCTGCCGATCCCAGTTCAGGTGCCTACTCGTCCCCGGAGACATCCCATGCGCTTCCAAATCTCCCTCTGTGCCGCAGCGCTGCTTGGCATCGCCGCCAGCCTCCCCGCCCAACTCGCCGGCACCTATGCAGTCGGTCCTGGCGGTACCTACCCGGACATCGCCGCCGCGGTCGCCGCGCTCAACACCAGTGGCGTGAGCGGGCCGGTCACCTTCTTCGTGACCGCGAACGATGCGAGCGGGCCGTGGACGATCGGCGCGTTCCCCGGCCAGGGGCCCGCCAACCCGGTGGTGTTCGACGCGCTCAATCCGGTGACGATCAGCGGCGCCCAGCCACTGCTCACCCTCAATGGCTGCGCATCCGTCACGTTCCGCGGCTTCAACGGCTCGTTCACCGGCGCGACCAGTGCGTTCGTGGTCAACGCCGGCACCACGGACTGCGTGTTCTCGCGCTGCAGCTTCCAGGCCACGGTGGTGACCTCCGGTCAGGCGCTGTTCAACCTGGTCGGCGGTTCGGGCTGTCGCTTCGAGGACTCCAGTTTCGGCGGCGGCTACGAGGCGATGTACGCGCAGGCAGGCAATGACCGGACCACGGTGGAGCGCTGTCGCATCACTGGCGGCGGTTTCTGGATCATGCGCATCGACGGCACCAACTTCATGCTGGTGAACAACTTCATCAGCGGCAGGTCGAACTACGGCATCCGGGCCGGTGCAACCTGCACCAACCTGAAGATCTGGCACAACTCGGTGTCCAGCTACCATCCCGCCAACGCCGGCACCCAGTACTGCACCTTGCGCTGGTATGCGAACGTTCCCGGCACCGAGGTGGTCAACAACATCTTCTACGACGACTATCCGGGCACGGCCGGGAACAACCTCTGGTGCTCGGGCTCGAACCGGCCGGCGCTGATGAACCACAACTGCCTCTGGAGCAATGCGGCCGGCTACACGCCCGTCTTCGCCGGTACTGCACAGACCTTTGCCTCGTGGCAGGCGCTCGGCTTCGACGTGAACAGCATCGCGGCGGACCCGCAGTTCGTGGCGCCCACTGCAACCCCGGCGGACTTCAGCCTGCAGGCCGGTTCGCCCTGTGCACAGGCCGGGACGTTCCTGGTCCCTGTGTTGACGGACTTCTTCCTCGCCCCGCGCACGCCCCCGGTGAGCATCGGTGCCCACGAACAGGACGGCATCGCTGCTTCCTACACCGTGTTCGGCGCCGGCTGCGCCGGTTCCGCAGGGATCCCCAGCAACACTGCTGTGGCGCCGCCGCGCATCGGCCAGCCGATCACGATCACGTTCGGCAACCTGCCTGCGACCAATGCGGCCGTGGCCATCCTCGGCCTGAGCAACACGTCGTCTGCCTACGGCCCACTGCCGCTCAACCTCGCAGTCTTCGGCGCACCTGGCTGCTGGGGTCGCGTCAGCGCCGATGCAACGGCATTCCTGTTCGGCTCCGGTGGTTCGGCCTCCTACTTCAGCGCGATCCCCAACCAGGCCCAGTTGATCGGGGTGGGTTACTTCACACAGGCCCTCGTGCTCGATGCAGTCAATCCGCTTGGCGCGATCATGTCGGATGCCGCGGCAGCACGCATCGGGCTGTGAACCGCAGGACGGCGCCGAGAAGCGCCGTCACGGGCCTCAGTTGCCCCGTGACTCCCACGTGACGCACGTGTCGTGCACGAGCACGCGCGCGAACCACGGACCGAACCGCTCCCGGAAGCGATCGTGCACAGGGTGTGACTGCCAGGCTTCCTCGGCCGCAGTACTCGCAAACAACGTGGTGACCGCCAGGTCGTAGCTGTCGTCGACCACGTCGCGTGTTGCCGTGCGCGGAGTGCCCGCGATCACCAGCACGATGCCGTCGAGGGGTGCGACCTCGGTTCGGTAGAAGTCGAGCATCGCCTGCGCGGTGCCAGCGGGGCAGTCGGGCCGGAGCCAGAAGCAGACGGCATGGGCGAGCTGGCCGGATTGCGCGGTGCGGTGCGAAGAAGGCGACATGGGCAGGGTCATGCAGGGGTGTGGAGCCTATCGTGCAGGTCCGCGCGAACTCCTGCCCGTGT
>JBEATZ010000081.1:0-6296 GCA_041161695.1 Planctomycetota bacterium
TCGTCAACACGCCCATGCTGCTCGTGCGCGACACTGCGGGCGCCCATTCGCTGCGCATCGCCGACGGTTGGATGACGGCCTCGTCGCTCAGCGGCCCTTGGCAGGTGAACAAGGCGCCGAGCGCCGACCTCACGGCCGCGCTGAAGTGGGCCGCCTCGCAGCCCCAGCTCAACCTGCTCGCGCCTGCGGATCCCAAGGACGCGCAGGCAGCCTCGCTCGCGAACGGCGCGCCTGCCATCGTGGTCGCGACCACGCCCACCGAGGTCGTGGTTACCGACGGCCCACCCGTGTGGGAACCGCTCGGTGACAGCGGGTTGCTCCACGTGACCAACACGAGCGGCCACGTGTTCGAGCTGACCGAGACCAAGGCCGTCTACGTGCTGCTGAGCGGCAGGTGGTTCACCGCCGCGTCGACCAAGGGACCGTGGAGCTTCGTCGCGCCGGGCGACCTGCCGACGGCGTTCCGCGGCATCCCGGTGGACGGCGCCAAGGAGAACGTGCTCGCGTCCGTGCCGGGTTCGCCCCAGGCACAGGAGGCGCTGATCGCCAACTCGATCCCGCAGATGGCGCGCGTGCCGCGCACGCAGGTGATGCCGAAGCCCGAAGTGGCCGGTGACACCCCGCGGTGGACCACGATCGAGGGCACGAACGTGCAGGTGCTGCAGAACAGCATCACGCCGGTGTTCCGCACCAGCGAAGGCGCGCTGCTCGCCGTGCTCAACGGCATCTGGTTCACGGCCGCGACGCTCGAGGGGCCGTGGCAGGTGGCCACGTGGGTGTCGCCCGACATCTACCGCATCCCGGCATCGAGCCCGTGGTACTACGTGACGTTCGTGCGCGTCTACCAGGTGGCGGACGACCACGTGCTCGTGGGCTACACGCCCGGATACTTCGGCTCGTACACCGACGGCGGCGTCGTCGTGTACGGCACCGGCTACTTGTACCGGCCGTACTGCGACACGGTGTGGGTGCCTGCGCCGTGGACCTACGGCTGCGGCGCCTCGCTGTGCTACAGCCCGTGGGCCGGATGGTCGTACGGCTTCGGCATGGGCCTCGCCGTCGGCTGGAACCTCGGCGCGAGTACCTGGCGTTGCGGCGCCTATCCGTGCTGGGGTCCCTACCATGCCAACTACGGCATGCACGGCGCGTACGCGTGGGGCCCGGGCGGCTGGGCCGCCACCACCGGCAACGTCTACAGCCACTGGGGTGACGTCTCGACCATGACGCGCAGCAGCGCGGGCTACAACGCGTGGTCGGGCAATGCGTGGGCCACCCAGACGGGCGTTGCCTACAACTCCGTGACTGGCGCGCGCCAGGCGGGCCAGCGCGGCTACGTCGAGAACGCCTACACCGGCAACTGGGCCGAGGGTGCGCGCGGCGCGGGCTACAACCCGACCACGGGCAACTACGCTGCAGGGCGCGGCGTCGAGGCCGGCACCGCAAGCGGTCAGGAGGTCGCTGCAGGCACCGCCACCGTGGGCAACGCCAGGACCGGCAACAGCGCGCGCGTCGCGGGCGTCGAGACCGAGAACGGCAGCTGGGGTGCCGTGAACACCGAGCAGGGCGCTGCGGTCGCCCACAATGGCGAGGTGTACGGCATGCACGACGGCAATGCGTACCACTACGACTCCAACGCGGGCTCGTGGAACCGCTACTCGGGCAACGGCAACTGGAACAAGGTGGATGACGAGGGCACGCGCCGCCAGCTCGACGCGCAGGCGGCCACCCGCGGCGACGGCGATGCGCGCGCGCGCCAGGGCGAGCGCTGGCAGTCGGGCGGCGAGGGCTTCTCGGGCCAGCGGACGAACCGCAGTTCCAGCGGCGGCAGCAACTCGTGGGCGGGCAGCGCCGGTAGCCGCAGCAGCGGTTCGCGCAGCGGCGGACGCTCGGGCGGCGGCGGCGGCAGGCGCTGAGCAGTCATGCGTGCACCGTGGTTCGCGTGGCTGTGCCTCGGGCTCGCGGCGTGCGCCGTGGGCCCGTCGCATGAAGGGACGCTGCTCGCAAGCCTGCCCGCGGACTGCCGGCAGGCGGTCGTGGTGACCGAGGCAAAGGGCGCGCGCCATGCGGCGCAGCTCTCGCTGCACGAGCGCACCGACGCCGGCTGGAAGCTCGTGCTGGGTCCGTGGCCCGCGGTCACGGGTCGCAGCGGCATTGTCGACGCGGCGGCCAAGCGTGAGGGCGACGGCGGCACGCCCGGCGGCGTCCATGCCGTGCGCCTCGCCTTCGGTTACGAGTCCTCCCTCACCACCGGCCTTGCCTACCGGCAGGCGACCGCCCAAGACCACTGGATCGACGAGCCCACGTCGCCTTCCTACAACCGCTGGGTCATCGGCAAGCCCGCCGTGTCCGCCGAGCGCATGCGGCGCGACGACGACCAGTACGAGGTGGGCTGCGTGCTGGAGTGGAACACCACTGACCCGGTGCCCGGTCGCGGCAGCGCCATTTTCTTCCACGTCTGGGCCGCACCCGACGTGGCGACCTCGGGCTGCGTGGCCGTGGGCGAGGAACACGCGCGCGCGATCCTCGCGCGGCTGCACGTGGACCTGAACCCCGTGTTCGTGGTCGGCAAGCCACACTGAGGCTGGCGCAGGACCTGCTGCGGCCTACCGTTGGCCGCCGCATGAAGTTCATCTCCTGGCGCACGGTCGCGCTCGTTGCGTGCCTCGCATTCCTCGCGGCCTGCAGCAGGCAGGTCCTCGACATCCAGAAGCCCGCGGACGCCAGCCATGCGCGCATCGGCGTGATGACGGGTTCGGTCGGCGAAGGCCTGTCGCGCACGCGCTTCCCCCAGGCCTCGATCCAGTGCTTCGACGACATCATGGATGCCGTCGCTGCCGTCAAGGCCGACCACCTCGATGCGATCGTCACCGCGTGGACGACGGCGTTCCAGGTGCGCAAGCGCAACCCGGACCTGCGGCTCGTCGAGGAACCGCTGGAGATGGAGCAGATGTGCGCTGCCGTCAAGCTGGGCAACGATGCGCTGCTCGCCGACATCGACCGCGTGCTCGCTGCACTGGCTGCCGACGGCACGCTTGCCGACATGAGGAAGCGCTGGGTCAAGGAGGACCTGACGCCGTACGAGGAGGCAGAGATCGAACCATCTGCCACCGGCGAGCCGTTGCGCATCGGCGTCTCGGCGACGCGCGAGCCGATCACGTTCGTGCGCGACGGCAAGGTGAGCGGTCACGACGGCGAACTGGCGCGGCGCATCGGCAAGGCGCTGGGCCGCCCAGTCGAGTTCCTCGACATGAAGTTCCTGGCGCTCATCCCGGCCCTCGAGTCGGGCAAGATCGATGCCATCGTCACCGGCATGAACGCCACCGACGAACGCCGCAAGCGCGTGGCGTTCTCGCAGCCGTACCTCGAGAACCCGCAGGTGCTGCTCGTGAAGGACCACGGCGCCGCGCAGCGGCCGCAGGCAGGGCGCGCCCCGACGCTGGAAGAGCTGAAGCAGGCACGCATCGCCGTGCAGACGGGCACGGTCTACGACATCTACGTGAAGAGCACGTTCCCCGAGGCGACCGCGCTGCAGTTCTCCAACTACCCGGACGTCACGCTCGCCGTCGCCACCGGCAAGGCCGAGGCGGGACTCAGCGATGCCATCAGCCTCATCAGCGTGATGGAGGCCAACCCGGAACTGGTGGTCGTGGGGCCGCCCATCTTCAGCTCCACGGTGAACGCCGGCTTCCGCAAGGGTGAGCCGCAGCTGCGCGAGGAGTTCAATGCCATGCTGCGCGAGTTGCGCGCCAATGGCACCTACGCGCAGATGGTCGAGCGCTGGATGAAGCAGCGCAGCAAGGTCATGCCCGAGATCCCGAACCCGGGCACCAACGGCACGCTGACCGTCGGCACCTCGAGCTGGGGACTGCCCTTCTGCGGCATGCAGGATGGCAAGCTCACCGGGTTCGACATGGAGATGGCAGAGCGGCTTGCCGCCAGGCTGGGGCGCAAGCTCGTGATCGCCGACCAGGAGTTCGCCGGCCTGATCGCGGCGCTCGTGAGCGGCAAGATCGACGTGATCATCGCCGACATGTTCGCCACCGAGGAGCGGGCGAAGCAGATCGACTTCTCCGACCCCTACTACGACCAGGACTCGGTGATCTTCGCGCGCCTCGTGGGCGGCAGCACGGCGAGCACGAAGTCGTGGTGGCAGAGCTTCACCGACAGCTTCCACGCCAACATCGTGCACGAGAGGCGCTGGCTGCTGCTCGTGGACGGGCTCAAGACCACGGGCCTGATCGCCGTGCTCGCGACGATGTTCGGCACCGTGCTGGGCGCCTTGGTGTGCTACGCCCGCATGTCGAAGCGCAGGTTGCTGCAGCTGCCTGCACGAGCCTACATCTCGGTGCTGCGCGGCATCCCGGTGCTGGTGCTGCTGATGCTCGTGTTCTACGTCGTGTTCGGCTCGGTCAACGTGAGCCCGGTGCTCATCGCCGTGCTGGCCTTCGGCATGAACTTCGCCGCGTACGTCTCCGAGATGTTCCGCGCGGGACTGTCGAGCATCGATCGCGGCCAGCGCGAGGCCGGGACCGCCATGGGATTCACCGAAGCCCAGACCTTCCGGTTCATCCTGCTGCCGCAGCTGATCCAGCGCGTGCTGCCGGTCTACAAGGGCGAGTTCATCTCGATGGTCAAGATGACCTCGATCGTGGGCTACATCGCCGTGCAGGACCTGACCAAGGCGAGCGACATCATCCGCAGCCGCACCTTCGACGCGTTCTTCCCGCTCATCATGGTGGCCGTCCTCTACTTCCTCATGTCGTGGCTGCTCGTCCAGGCGCTGGAGCACCTCGAGCGCATCACCGATCCACGCCGCCGCCGCGCAAAGGCAGGTGCCGCATGATCCGCATCCAGGGACTCACCAAGGCGTTTGGCGACCAGTACGTCCTCAAGGGCATCGACGTCGAGATCCAGAAGGGCGAGGTCGTGGCCGTCATCGGCCCGTCGGGCACCGGCAAGAGCACGCTGCTGCGCTGCCTCAACCTGCTGGAGCAGCCGACCTCGGGCACCATCGAGGTGCTGGGCACCAACGTGCTCGCGCCCAACGCCGACGTGCCGAAGGTGCGGCAGCGGATGAACATGGTGTTCCAGGCGTTCCACTGCTTCGAGCACCTCACCGTGCTCGAGAACGTGACGCTCGCGCCCATGAAGCTGAAGGGCATCCCGCGCGCCGAGGCCGAGCGCAAGGCGCACGAACTGCTGCGCACCGTCGGCCTCGCCGAGCGCGCCCACCACCTGCCCGACGAGTTGTCCGGCGGCCAGAAGCAGCGCGTGGCCATCGCGCGGTGCCTCGCCATGGAGCCGGACGTCATCCTCTTCGACGAGCCGACCTCGGCCCTCGATCCCACCATGGTCAACGAGGTGCTCGCCGTCATCCAGAAGCTCGCGCGCGACGGGATGACCATGATCGTCGTGACCCACGAGATGGAGTTCGCGCGCCACGTGGCCAACCGCGTGATCTTCATGGACCAGGGCAGGATCCAGGAGTCGGGAGCGCCCCACGAGGTGCTCGACAACCCCAAGAACGAGCGCACCAAGGCCTTCCTGCAGCACGTGCGCAAGTACCACCGCACGCTCACCTCGGAGCACTTCGACGCCTACCGCCTCAACGCCGAGATCGAGCAGTTCTGCGACCGCCAGATGCTCGGCAAGGAGCCGCGCATGGACCTGCTGCTGCTGGTCGAGGAACTCCTCGCCCTGCACAAGGCCGTGCTCAAGGACTTCGTCGTCGACGTCTCCGTGGCCTACGCCGAGAAGTCCGGCACGCTCACGCTGGTACTGGAGTCGGCCGACACCGGCGTGGACCCGCTCGCGCCGCGCGAGGACGACGACGGCCTCGGGCTGAAGCTCATCCGCGGCGTCGCGCAGAGCGTGGAGCGGAAGGTGGAGGCTGGCAGGAGCCGGGTCGAGGCGGTGGTGAAGACGGGGTGAGAGGCGGGGGCTCCGACCGGTCCGACCCCGGCACATGGGTGGCAGGTGGCGGTGCCTGCGCCTCGGACCGACTTGCAACAAACTAAACTTTTGGTTTAGTTTTGTGCAATGCCGGTCAAGCGCCGAAAGAGCAGTCGCCCGATGCGAGCATCACCAGCATGGGACCGCCTGTACCAGACCGCCGAGTCCCAAGCCGGCATGTTCACCCTGTCCCAAGCCAAGGCTTGCGGCTACTCCGCCCAGCACCTGCAGAAGCACCTCCGCGCCGGGCGGATCCTGCGCATCCAGCGCGGCATCTACCGGCTCACGCAGTTCCCTGCCAGCGAGCACGAGGAACTCGTCGCATTCTGGCTCTGGTCCAACCG
>JBEATZ010000491.1:0-3258 GCA_041161695.1 Planctomycetota bacterium
TGGCACAGGAGCCCGAGCACGTGGGCCGCGAGCGGCAGCGCCGCGGGTCCGGCGAGCCACGCGCAGGGCACGAGCAGCAGGCCCCACAGCGGCTGCACGCCACTCGTGGTCGTACCCGCGCTCACCACCGGGCCCGCGCCCGCGGCGAGGCTGCGCCCCCACGCGAAGGTGTAGAAGGCGTCGTCGCGGAAGGTGTGCGCGCAGGCAGGTTCGGCAAAGGTGACGAACCGCGCGAGCGCCCACGCGCACGCGAGCGCCGCGGCAGCGAGCGCCAGCAGGCTGGCGGTCCTGCGCCCGTCCGTCACCTGGGCGACCCCGAGAACAGCGCGCGCACCTGCGCGCCAAACGGGCCTTGCGGGTGCAGCGTGATGTCGGCGTGGCCGTTCCCATCTGCCACCAAGAGCGTGCCGCGCGGGAACGCAGCGGCGAGTTCGCGGCCGTGGCTGAGCGGCACGATGCGGTCATCGGTCCCGTGCACCACGAGCACCGGGCACGCGACCTGAGAGGCCAGCGAGAGGCTGTCGAAGCGGTGGCGCGCCAGCAACCCCACCGGCAGCCACGGATAGTGGAACGACCCGGCGGCCACGATCGACGTGGGCGGCGCGAGCAGCAGCACGCCATCGATGCCGCCGCGCGAGGCCACGTGCACGGCACTGAACGTGCCCAGCGAGCCGCCGCCGGCGTAGAGCGGCACGCCCAGCTGCTGCGCCCGCGCGCGTGCCCACGCCACCGTGGCGCGGGCGTTGGCGAGGATCGTGTCCACCGACGGCCTGCCCGGGCTCGCGCCGTAGCCGGGGTACTCCGGCGAGACCACCTCGAGCCCGTAGCCCGAGAGCTGCAGGACCCAGTGCGCGCAGCTGCGCAGCGACTCGCCATTGCCCACGTACCACACCAGCACGCCGTGCACCTTGCTGGGCGCAACGTGCGCGGCGCGGAACGGCCGGTCGTCCTCGGTGCGCAGTTCGAGTTGCTCCACGCCTGCAGGCATCACCACCGGGCCCGCGGGCCGGAACGCGCCCGGGAACGTGAGCTCGTCCTGCATCCACCAGACCATGCCGCACAGCGCGAGCCAGCAGGCTGCGGCGAGGGCCATGAAGAGCAGCAGGGCGCGGCGCATCGGTGGCAGGTTGTCGCGCAAACGGGCCCGCCGCGCAAACCCTCGCCCGGGTACCCGCTAGACCAGGTCCGAGTCGCCCAGCGTGTACCACCACTGGTTCGCGAGGTAGCCCTCGTCCATCGGCGACCCCGTGATCAGGTACACGAGCCTGCGCTCCATCCAGATCGACGACGGCAGCACCGCGAAGCCGCGGGCCGTGAACAGCTGCCACTCGGGCGCGGTCGGGGCGAAGAACGCGAACACCTTCTCGCGGCCGAGCTCGGTGGCGCGCTGGGTCGCAACGTGCACGAACGCGTCGAGCACCGGTTCGTCGGCCGTCTCCACCACCCAGTCGGCGATGGTGCATGCGGAGGGGATGAGTTCGTGCTTCGGCTGCAGCACCATGAGCCCGACCAGCGTGCCGTTGCGGCGCGCGGTCCAGATCTCGTAGTCCTTGCGGCTCGGGATCTGCACGTAGCGCCAGTCGAGGTAGCGACGGTCACGGCGCAGCGCGCAGGGCTTGTTGGCGCGCGCGCGTTCCCACAGCCCATCCACGTCGGCGGGGATCGATTCCACGCGCTCGACTGCGATGTCCGCGGGACACGGCGCCACGCCCTGCTTGGTCTCGCGCACGAGGTAGTCGAGCGTGCGCAGGAAGTGGTACTCGAGGTAGCGCTTGCCGATGCGGAACGCAGCGTCCACCGGGAAGCCGTAGAGCACCGCGTCTGCGATCTTGCGGCTGTGCGCCGAGAACGGCAGGCCGGTGATCACGAAGATGCCGGGGCGCTTCAGGCCCTGCCGCCAGGCCGGGTGCGTCATGCTGTCGACGCAGTGCACGAACACCTGCGGCCCGTAGCTCGTGTCCGCCAGCAGCGGCACGCCTGCGTACTGCGAGACCACCGTGCCGTCCGGCGCCACCGCCAGCGACATGCGCTGGCCCACCGGGTTGTGCTGGTACTGCCAGCGCCACTGTTCCATCGTGCGGTCGACGTAGCCGGGGCCGCACACCTCGCGGAACACGAGGTTGAAGGTCGCGAGGATCTGCTCCTCGTCGCCGGGGCGGTAGGGACGGATCTCGAGGTCGGGGTGCGTCATGCGGGCAGCCGGCTGCAGAACTCCAGCACGAGCTCGGTGAACTGGCCCTCGGCCTGCTTGCCTGCGGCCACCACCTCCTCGTGGTTCAGCGGTGTATCGGCAATCCCGGCAGCCAAGTTGCTGATCAGCGACAGGCCGGCCAGCTTCGCGCCCATGGCGTTGAGGGCGATGGCCTCCACCACCGTGCTCATCCCCACCGCCGAGGCACCCAGCGTGCGCAGCATCCGCACCTCGGCAGGCGTCTCGTAGCTGGGCCCCAGCAACCCCGCGTACACGCCCTCGTGCAGGTCCGGCCGGATCGAACGCAGCAGCTTGCGCAGCGCCGGGTCCCACACCGTGCTCTGGTCGGGGAAGCGCGGCCCGAACCCTTCTTCCACCGGGCCCAGCAGCGGCGTCGTGCCGGTCAGGTTGACGTGGTCGGCGATCACCATCAGGTCGCCAGCCATCAGGTCGTCGCCGATGCCGCCCGCGGCATTGGTCAGCAGGAAGCGAGGCACCCCCAGCATGCGCAGCGTGCGCACCGCGCGCACCGCCTCGCGCGCGCTCCAGCCCTCGTACATGTGCACGCGGCCGGTGAGGCACACCACCCGCGCACCGCGCGCCGTGCCCACCACGAGGCTGCCGCCGTGGCCCTCGACCTTCGGCACCGGCCAGCCCGGCACCTGCGCGAACGGCACCTCGCGGCGGTCTGCGAGCTGCGCGCCGAAGTTCTTGAGCCCGCTGCCGAGCACGAGCGCCACGCGCGCGCCCGTGAACGCCTCCTTGCCGAACAAGGCCGCGAGGTGGGACGCAGCAGCCTGGACGAGGGGGAGTTCCGCAGCAGCAGGATTCGTCATCGCGGCGCGGAAGGTACCTGCTCGCGGCGCGGGGTACGACAGGGGAGCGAGGTCGCGGCGAGGGAGATCAGGCGGCGGAGGCGGTTGCGGCTCAGCCCGTGCCGAGCATGCCCCGCCAGTGCGGCAACCGAAGCACAACGACCCGGACCATCCGGCCGGTGCCCGAGCGCACGCAGGCGCCTCCGCAGGCGCCGCAGGCCGGAAGGCCGCAGCGCGACCCGGTGCGGGTAC
>JBEATZ010000349.1:0-4216 GCA_041161695.1 Planctomycetota bacterium
GTGATCACCCAGCTCGAGGCCAAGAACGCCCGCATCAAGGAGCTCGAGGCCACGCGCGACAAGCTCGCCGCCGAGAAGGCCGCTGTCGACTCCAGCTTCGCCCAGGCTTCCACCGCCCACTCCGCGGCCCAGAAGCAGCTGAGCGACCAGCTCAACCAGGTCCGCAACGACCTGAATGCGCAGATCAACGACAAGACCAACCTCGTGAACACGCTCCAGCAGAACCTGCGCGACAAGGTGCAGGAGCTGGCATCGACGAAGGAGGCCTTCACGGCCGAGAAGAAGAACCTCGTCAACGAGATGGGCAAGCTGCTGTCGCAGAACACCGCGCTCGTGAGCAAGATGAACCTCGTCCAGCCGCCCTCGATGGCCGACGGCAAGGTCATCGCCGCCCAGAGCAACGTGCCCACCGGGTTCATCGGCCTCGGCCGCAAGGACCTGCTGCAGCCCGGAACGATCTTCCGCATCAAGAACCCCAACAGCGACAGCGTGAAGGCGTACGCCAAGGTCACGCGCGTCGAGCAGGAGCGCTCGGAAGTGGAGATCAGCGGCGTGGTGGACCCCGTCGGCGACCAGGTGCGCCCTGGCGACCTGCTCTACAACGACCTGTTCTCGCCCGGCGTGTCGCGCAACATCCTGCTGATGGGCCGCTTCAGCTACCCCTACAACAAGCCGGAGCTGGAGAACCTGCTCACCGCACTGGGCAACAAGATCCACACCAAGATGGAGCCCGGCGTCGACCTCGTGATCCTCGGCAACGACTCGATCACCGAGGAAGGCGACGGCTTCCAGCCGATCACGGACACCGCGGACTACAAGGAAGCCCTCAACCTGGGCGTCGAGTTCGCGCCGCTCCACAAGATCCGCGACCTCATCCGCCTGTGAGGTGAGAACTGCGCCTGCTCCGGCAGGCGTCGCGAAGGACTGCGGGCCGCCCTGCTGCACGGCAGGGCGGCCCGCAGTCTTTCTGCCGTGTGCAGCCCGGGCTACAGTCCTTGCCCCATGGCTGCGAGCACCCCGAGAGACCCTGCTGCAGGCGCTCCTGCCGAGGAACTGCCGCGCATGTCCTTCGGCGACCACCTCGACGAGCTGCGCAAGCGCCTGCTGCGCTCGGTGTTCGCGCTGCTGGCGGCCATCACGGTGCTGCTGCCCTTCCACGACGAGGTGCAGGAAGTCGTCATCGGGCCCTACCGCATCCTCTGGAAGCAGAACTTCCGGGAGTACGCAGACGACCTGCTGGGGCGCAGCGCGCGCGGTGAACTCACCGAGCCGACCTACGAGGAGTACGCGCGCTTCCTCGCCGAGAAGAACGCCGCCGGCGCCACCAACCTGCAACGCATCCTCGACGACACCTGGCCCCTCGACCTCGCCCGCGCGATCCCCGAGAAGACCGGCTTCCGCATCCCCTACGAGCTGGTGGCGGTGCAGGGCCTCGAGGACTTCTGGACGTTCATGCTGGCGTCCCTGATCTTCGCCCTCGCGATGGCCTCCCCGGTGGTGATCTGGCAGGGATGGGCCTTCATCGCCGCCGGCCTGTACGCGCGCGAACGTGCCGTCTTCTACCGGTTCTTCCCGTTCATGATGGTGCTTCTGTCGAGCGGCATCCTGTTCGGCTACTTCGTGGCCGTGCCCTACAGCCTCGGCTTCCTGATCCGCCTGATGAACAGCGGTCAGGTGGCGCCCATGCTCTCGGTGGGCCAGTACTTCAGCCTGCTGTTCGCGCTCACGACCGCCATGGGCATCGTGTTCCAGCTGCCGCTCGTGATGATGGCGCTGCAGCGGGTGGGACTCGTGCGCCACCAGACCATGCGCAAGCACTGGCGCGCGATGGTGCTGTGCATCTTCGTGGCCGCCGCGGTGTTCACGCCGCCCGATCCCTTCAGCATGTTCCTCATGGCCCTGCCGACCCTGCTGCTCTACCTGCTGGGCCTCGTCCTGACCTGGCTGTGGCGCCGCAACGAGACCGACTGGGAAGCAGCCGCGCGGGCCGCGGAAGCATGAGCGGCCACGCCGAGATCCTCGCCATCGGCGACGAACTGCTCCACGGTGGGCTGCTCGACACCAACAGCAAGTGGATCGCGCTCGAACTCGAGGCACACGGCATCCAGGTGCAGCGCCTCACCGTCACGGGTGACGACCCCGCGCTGCTGGAGGCGGCGATCCGCGACTGCTGTGCGCGCGCCGACCTGGTGGTGGCGACCGGCGGCCTCGGTCCGACGCTCGACGATCGCACCCGCGAGGCCGCGGCAGCCGTGGCAGGTGTCGGCTTGCGGTTCGATCCCGGTTCTTGGGACCAGGTGCGGCACTGGCTCGAGGGGCGTGGCCGTCCGGTGCCCGAGAGCAACCGCAGGCAGGCCCACCTGCCCGAGGGCGCAGTGGCGCTCGCCAACGCGCATGGCACCGCGCCGGGCTTCCGCATGCGCATCGGCCGGGCCGAGTTCTTCGCCTTTCCGGGCGTGCCCCGCGAGATGCAGCCGATGGTGCACGAACACGTGCTCCCGCACGTCCTCGGCCGCGCGGGCCGGGTCGTCACGGCGCAGCACCTGATGCGCCTCGTCGGGCCCTCCGAGGCCCTGCTCGGGGAGCGCATCGAGCCGTTCATGGTTCCCGGACGCAACCCCGCAGTCGGCGTGACCGCGAGCCACGGGCTGCTCACCATCCGCATCGTGGCCACGGCCCCGGATGCCGAGCAGGCAAGGGCGCTCTGCGCGGCGACCCGGGATGAGCTCCACCCGCTGGTTGCCGAGTGGACGTTTGCCGAGGGCAACGAGGAACTCGCCGCACTGATGGTGCAGCGCCTCGCGCAGGCGGGCCGCACGCTGGCACTGGCCGAGTCCTGCACGGCCGGTCTCGTGGCCGCGAGGCTCGGCGACGTCAGCGGCGCCTCGGCCGTCTTCAAGGGCTCTGCCGTGGCCTATGCCAACGAGGCGAAGACGGCCCTGCTGGGCGTCGATCCCGCCCTGATCGCCGCCCATGGCGCGGTCTCCGAACCCGTGGCTGCCGCCATGGCCGCGGGCGCAGCCCAGCGGCTGCATGCAGACCTCGCATGCTCCATCACGGGCATCGCCGGCCCCGGCGGCGGGACGCCCCAGAAGCCGGTGGGGACGGTGTGTTTCGGCTGCTGGGACCGTGGGCAGCTGCGGACGTGGACCCTTGCCGTCCCCAACCTCGGGCGGGCATTCATCCGCGAGCGGGCGCTGGTCGAGGTGTTCCTCACGGTGCTGCGGGCGACGGCCAACAAGTCGTAGACTTCTGGCGCGGCCGTGCTATCTTGCCCGCCCCGAACTACCCCGTGGTGTAATGGTAGCACAGAAGGTTTTGGTCCTTCTGGTTGCAGGTTCGAGTCCTGCCGGGGTAACCAATCGACTGCACCCTGGGGCGATGGCGCTCCAGCCCGCTCCAAACGCTGCCCCGTGGTGTAACGGTAGCACAACAGGTTCTGGTCCTGTTTGTCAAGGTTCAAATCCTTGCGGGGTAACCACTTAGGGCTCGGCCGCGCCTGCGGCCGGGCCCTTGTTCGTTTTGGAGGGGCGTGCTTCGTGGCGCTCGTGGGGCAGGGCCCCGCGATGGGTGGCGCAACGCCCCAACCAAGTCTCGCCGCTGGCATCCCGCGCCGCGGAACCGCCGCCGGAGGCCGCGGGATCGCAGGGGGCGCTGCGCGCCGTCACGCTGCGGGAGGACACCGGGCCGCACCAGGTGCAGCCCGGCATCCGGGTGCGCGCATCAGAGGCCGATGCGGATCTTCAGGGCGTTCGTGAGCGCCACGCCCGGCAGCGTCGGGTTCACGGCCGCGGCATCGAGGACGCCCGCCTGGGCGTAGATGGCGAAGCCCGAGAGGTTGGGGGAGGCCGTGAACAACACGGCCACGGCCGTCGGGCCGATGCCCGAGACCAGCAGGCTGCAGGAGGCGACCGTCGCCGTCGGGGCCGTGCCCAGCACGAACACCGTCACCGCGAAGGGGCGGCCGTTTGCCACCGACAGGCCGAACGTGGGGTTCGGCTGCACTGCGGCAAGCGGGCTGCCCACGGCTGCGAGGCGCGGGATGCGCGCACCGAAGCCGACGCAGCCTTCGCCATAGCTGTCGGCGCGGGCGGCAGGCTTGTTGGACAGGAGCACCGACACGCGACCAGCCGTTGCGTCGGCATGGGTGACCATGACAACGATGGTGTGACCGACCTGTACTACGCCGACGCCCACGGGGTTGGCGCCCACCACG
>JBEATZ010000521.1:0-5083 GCA_041161695.1 Planctomycetota bacterium
CTCCTGCACCCAGCCGGGCGATGTGGGGGCGAGTTCGGTGCGCAGCGGTGCGAGCGCCACGAAGGTGGTGTTGCCGTCGAAGCCGCCGTGGCGGCTGCGGTAGGCGCCCGCCACGCGGTACTCGATGCGGATCTGGTCGAGGCCGCGGTTGCCGTCGCGGTCCGCGCGGCTGAGCTGACCGGTGGTGAGCACGATCGGGTCGCCGCGGCGGATGCCCTCGTTGCGCATGCGCTGCTCGCCGAGCAGGATCACGGGCCTGCCGTCGATGGGCGCGAGCGGGTCGTCGACGTCGGCGACGCGCAGCTCCGGGTCGGCCGCGGCCAGCCACCCGCGCAATCCGGTCACCTGGAACTCCTCGGCCGGCACGATGCCCAGCACGCTCACGAACGGGCCGTCACCGCCCTGAAGGGCGCCGCGGCCCGGCAGGGGCGGCGCGCCCGGCCGCTTGCCGGGGGAGGAGAGCAGGCCGTAGTGCACGAGGCGGGGCGCGCACGCGGCCACGTTGGGATCGCCGGTGAGCGCGAGCCGGATGGGTTCCCAGTCGGATCGCTGCGGAATGGCCAGCACGCTCACGTCGGACCCTGCCGCGCGCACGTGCTCGGAGGCCACCTTGAGGAAGCCCGAGAAGATCGACACGACGACGATGAGCGCCCACACGCCCAGGGTGACGCCCAGCATCCCCAGGATGTTGATGGGTCGCGTCAGCAGGTACCGGAGCGCGAGGAACCAGCGGTACATCAGTGCACCACCACGCCGTCCTTCAGCCGGATGACGCGGTGGCAGCGCGCCGCGAGCTCCTCGTTGTGGGTGACGAGCACGAACGCGAGCCCACGCTCGCTGTTGATGCGGAACAACAGGTTCATCACCTCGTCGGCAGTGGAGCTGTCGAGGTTGCCGGTGGGCTCGTCGGCGAGGATCACGCGCGGCTGCGCGAGCAACGCGCGGGCGATGGCCACGCGCTGGCGTTCGCCGCCCGAGAGTTCTGCCGGGCGGTGGTGGAGGCGCTCGCCGAGGCCCACCTGCGCCATGAGTGCCATGGCCTCCTCGCGCACCTTCGCACGGATGCCGAGGTAACCGAGCGGCGACACGTCCATCATCCGGCCCAGCAGCACGTTCTGCAGCGCCGTGAGCTCCGGGATCAGGTGGTAGAACTGGAAGACGAAGCCCACGTGCTGGTGGCGGAGCTTCGCCCGCGCGGCCACCGACAGGTCTTGCACCGGCTTGTCGTCGTAGCGCACCTCGCCGCTGGTCGGCTTGTCGAGCAGGCCCAGCACGTGCAGCAGCGTGGACTTGCCGGCGCCGGATGCGCCCAGCAACGCGACCATCTCGCCGCGGTGCACGCGCAGGTCGATGCCCCTCAGGACCGGGATCTCGCGCCCGCCGAGCCAGTAGCTCTTGCGGAGCTGCCGAGCCTCGAGCACGGGCTCGGTGCCGACGGGTGCGGTTGCATGCTGCATGGTGGTCATTCGTATCCCAGGGCCTCCACGGGAGGCATGCGTGCGGCCTTGCGCGCCGGCAGCCAGGCCACCAGCAGCGACAGCAGGACGGCACCGATCGCGACCTGTGTGATCCATTCGGCCTCCAACTGGCACGGGATCACGGGCAGGTCGTAGAGCTGGCGGGGGAAGAGTTCGAAGCCGAGATTGGCGTGCATCCAGTCGTTGACCGGGTTGAGCCAGATGGCGCTGAGGATGCCGATGCCGGTGCCCAGCGAGGCGCCGGTGACGCCGACGACGAGGCCGCAGAGCACGAACACCGAACCCACGGCCTGCGGCGAGCCGCCGAGCGCGCTGAGGATGCCGAGGTCCTTCACCTTCTGCGACACCATCATGTGCAGGGTCGCGTAGATGAGGAACGCGCTCACGAGCATCACTGCGAACAGCACGAGCTTCATGAGCGCTCGCTCGTGCTCGACGGCATCGAGGAACACCTGGTTCTGCTGTTCCCACGTGAGCACGCTCACCGGGCGCTCGGTCGCGCCGAGGCCCGCCTGCAGCTGCTGCTGCAGCCGCGCCGCCACGGCAGCACCGTCCGCGCCCTCGCGCAACCGGATGGCCACGTCGGTGACGATGTCGACCGAGCCGTCGTCCTCGGCATCGTGGCCCAGCATGGTGCGCAGCGACTCGATGGGCACGAGCGCCATCACCTCGTCGTGGAGGTCGTGGCCGGTGTCGAAGGCGCCTGCGAACACGAAGCGCTTCTGCAGCGCCGTCACCGTTTCGCCGCCCTTGGCGCCGAATGCGGCGCTCACCACGTCCATCGGGTCGCCCGGCTGCAGGCCGAGCGAGAGCTGGCGGTTGGCGCGCGACTTGCCCAGCAGCAAGCCCGGCCAGATGGCGCGGTAGTCCTCGACCTGCCGCGGCGCCGGCAGTCCGGCGCGTTTCCTGCCGCGATACTCCGCCTCGGCTGGCACCGCGAGCGGCTGGTCCGGGTCCGGCGCCCGCATCACGTCGGGCACGCGGTCGAGCCAGCCGGTGAGGCCCGTGACCTGCGGCTCAAGAGCGGGGTCGATGCCCACCAGCATCACGAAGCTGTTCTCGACGTTGTTGAAGTCCAGGTTCTGCGAGCGCACGACCGGGGACATGCCCGAGGTCAGGTAGAAGACGCCCACGTGGCGCAAGCGCGGCGCCGCAGCGGCAACCGCATCGTCACGCAGCAACTGCTGCAGTGCGGACCACGACTGCTGGTGCGGCAGGTCGGTGACCAGCAGGTCCGGCGTCGCGCGGCGCACGTCCTCGCGGATCGCGCCGATGAAGCCGGAGAAGATGCCGATCACCACGATGAGCGCCCAGACCGCCAGCGCGACGCCCACGATGCCGAGCAGGTTGACCCACCGCGTCACCAGGTAGCGAAGCGCCAGGAACCAGGCGAAGACCGCTGGCATCAGCCCTCCGGCGGGGCGGCAGGGGCTCCCGGCGCCGCCTGCGCAGCACCCTCGGCCGGCGCCGCAGCGGCATCCATGCGCCGCAGCAGCGGGAACAGCACGACGTCGCGGATCGAGGTGGAGCCGGTGAACAGCATGGCGAGCCGGTCGATGCCGATGCCGAGGCCGCCGGCGGGCGGCATGCCGAACTCCAGCGCCGTCACGTAGTCCTCGTCCATCTCGCTGGGGGACTCGTCGTCGTGGTGCTGCAACTGCTCGCGGAAGCGTCGCTCCTGGTCGACGGGGTCGTTGAGCTCGCTGAACGCGTTGCCCAGTTCCATGCCGCACACGAACATCTCGAAGCGCTCGGCAATGCGCGGGTCGTCGGGGCTCTGCTTGGCGAGCGGACAGATCGCCACGGGATAGTCGTGGACGAAGATCGGGCCCTGCAACGTGTCCTCGACCGTCGCCTCGAACACGTCGTTGGCGAGCTTGAAGTGCTCGATGCCCTGCCACTTGAGGCCGAGTTCCTGCGCGCGGCGCTTCACCGAGTCGGCGTCGAAGAAGTCCGTGCCCGGGTTCTGCTGCGCGAACAGGTCGAGGTACTTCGCCTTCTGGAACGGCGGCTTCAGGTCGAACTCCTTGCCGCGGAAGGTGACCTTCGAGTTCCCGCCCAGCACGGTGTCGACGAGGTGCGCGAACAAGCCCTCGACGCGCTCCATGATGTCGCGGTAGTCCGCCCATGCCTCGTAGCTCTCGAGCATGGTGAACTCGGGGTTGTGGCGCGTGCTGATGCCCTCGTTGCGGAACACGCGCGCGATCTCGTACACGCGCTCCATGCCGCCCACGAGCAACCGCTTCAGGTACAGCTCCGGCGCGATGCGCAGGTAGAGCTGCATGTCGAGCGCGTTGTGGTGGGTGACGAACGGCCGTGCCGTGGCGCCGCCGAAGATCGGCTGCAGCACCGGCGTCTCGACCTCGAGGTAGCCGCGCGAGTCGAAGTAGCGCCGCACCTCGCGCAGGATCTTCGCCCGCGCCGCGAACGTGTTGCGCACGTCGGGGTTGGTGAACAGGTCGACGTAGCGCATGCGGTAGCGCTGCTCCACGTCCGTGAGGCCGTGCCACTTCTCGGGAGCGGGGCGCAGCGCCTTGGACGCCAGCACCACGTCCTTCGCCCAGATCGTCGCCTCGCCCTTCTGGGTGCGGCCCACCTCGCCGGTGATGACGACGAGGTCGTTGGCCTCGACGCGCTTCCGGTCCGGCCAGAACGCTGGCAACCGGTCGCGCTCGAAGCCGATCTGCACGTGCCCGGTCTGGTCGTGCAGGTGGCTGAACCGCAGCTTGCCGAAGTCGCGGATCTGGGTGAGGCGCCCGGCCAGGGTCACGACCTGTCCCATGCGGCTGTCGAACGCGTCGAGCAGCGGCTGGATGGGCTCGGCCTTGGGGGTGCGGGGGGGATAGGGAGACACGCCGGCGGCGCGCAGCGCTTCCAGCTTCTCCAGGCGGTCCTTTGCGATTCCGTCGGTCAAGGTGCTCCTCGGCGGCGAAGCAGGATAGGAGGACGGGGGGGCCAGTTGAAGGCTGCGCACCGGAACCCGACGGCCGTTGGCAAGGGGGTTTGGGCGGAAAGCGCCCGCCCGCGGGCTCGCAGCGGGACACCCCGCTGGAAAGAACCGCCCCCGGCGGCTCTCATCTTCCCCCTGCACCCCTCGGTTTCCCGATGCGTTGCACCTCCTGCTACCTGCTCGTGGCCGCCCTCCTCCTGGCCGCGCTCCTGTTCGGCAACCCGTTGCCGCGCAGTGCTGCGGTCGTGCAGGCGTCCGGGGCCCCGCCCGCTGCGGCCGCGGCCACGGTTCCGGAGTGCCCGGACCCGGAACTCGCCCCGGCGGTGGTCCGCCACGAGGTCCGCGCAGGGCGCTCCATCTGGTGGCTTCAGGACGGCTCTGCCGTCGTGGTGAAGGACGGCCGCGCCCAGCGGATCCCCGCCGGCGCCGATCCGTTGGTCCCCGCTGCCGGGGACGCCGCCCCTGCGACCGCCGCCGTGGCCACCCCCGAGGTCGCGCCCGCACCCGCGGTGCACGCGACGGCCGCCGGCGACCCTGGCCACGATCCGCGCTGAGATCCCGCGCCTCTCGAGCCCGTGGCTCGGGCAAGGTTTGATCGCAGGGGAATCTTGCACCTGCAAGGTTCCACACCTAGAACGCTTGCATGATCTCCTAC
>JBEATZ010000523.1:0-12323 GCA_041161695.1 Planctomycetota bacterium
CTGCGTGCGTCGTGCAGCCGTACGCCGGCAGCTGGCACAGCAGCAACGTCAGGGTGGCGGCGGCGCGACCACACTTGCTGCGGGGGAAGGTGCGGGAGGTTGCGGCTCGTGCGGGCATGGCGGCTCCGTGGGCGGAGCCGTCATGGTATCCACGCTGGATCCCCGGCTGCGATTGCCCAGCTCGATGCGGGCGTGGTTGCTCCTGTGGAGGCCGAGGCCGTGGAGCGTCGGGCCCGCGTTCGGCGAGGGGCCTGACAGTGGCTGTCAGGAGTTCCGGACTACCAAGCGCGCTCGCTTGTTCTCAACTCGGCTGGCCGGCGTGGGTTGCGCCAGCTGAGGAGGGGGTTCGAGGGAATGGTGCGAGAGCAGGGACTTGAACCCTGAAGGGCTTGCGCCCGCAGGTACCTAAAACCTGTGCGTCTGCCAATTCCGCCACTCTCGCACGGGAGCCGACCGCCCCGAGGCATGGCAGGTTGCCCGAGCCGGTGCCGCACGCGTTGCTGCGGCGCGCCCGACACTACCGGGGCTTCGGGCGCAGGCAAGCCCATGTTGGGACGGAGTGGCCCAACCCCTCCCGCCGGTTCCCGGGAGGCGCCGATGCGGGGGACGTGCAGGTCCAGCACCACCTGCACGGGAGAGACGCAACGCATGGATCACACTCGCCATTCTTTTTCTCGCACGACCACGGGATGTCCTGCGTTCGTTCGTTCGGCAGCGCTCGCCCTGCTGGCGCTGCTGCCGGCATGCAGTGGCGGCGGCGGCTCGGAGGGCGGCGGAACCAGCGGTGGCGGCGGCGGCTCGGGCGGCGGCAACCAGGCTGCGGCGCTGTGGAGCGGTCCCTCCGAGGGCGTGAACTGGAATGCAACGACCACGCCGCTCGGCCGCAGTGGTCCGACCAACCCGCTGGAGGTGGTGCAGCGCTTCACGGTGCGCAACGAGTCCAACTTCGGCCGCCGGGAGACGATCCGTGCCTCGATCCCCTTCGTGGAAGGCGATGCCACGAGCCTCGACACCTTCTCGGTGGAGGGCCTGCCCACGAGCTGGCTCGTGCTGCAGCGCTGGGCCGACGGCACGGTACGCGTGGCACAGGCGCAGTTCACCGACACCCTGCAACCGGGCCAGTTGCGCACGTACGACGTGGTTCGCAGCGCCACGGCAGTGACCGGCCCGTTCGTGCGCCATCCGTGGGTGCAACAGTCGCTCGCGGAGTGCTCGCTCGGCGCCGAGGTCTCCGACACCTTCGACGTGCGCTACCGCGCGATCCTCAACGGTGACGGGGAGGTGGTGCAGGAGTCGCCCTTCGTGCAGGTGCGCCGTTACCGCACGTACCACCTGGCCGTGGAGCCCAACTCGGGCATCGGCCGCGACTTCCTCTCCTCGACCTTCTACGTGACCGAGTTCCGTGAGCAGCCGATCGTGCTCGTCGACTGGGTGCTCGGCAACGACTACCACGGCGCCGACTCGATCCCGGCCGGCAACGTGGATCCCAACATGCGCCCGCTCGGCGCGGTCGACGTCAACTCGGCGAAGTTCCTCGCGCGCGGCTACCACATCGCGCATCCCTACCGCGCCGGTGAGGAGCAGGTGGGTGGCCTGGCCGTGGATGCAGAGGGCTACGCGACCTGGCAGGTGCTGCAGAACTCGTGGCTCGACGACGGCCAGACCCTGCGCCGCCGCTTCGTGCTCGGCGTCGAGGATCCGCTGGCCACGACCGCCGAACTCGACCTCGTGCGCGACACCGCAGTGGCGATGGTGGTGAGCCCGGTGTTCGGCCTCGCGACGCACGCGAACTGGGCACTCTCCGGCGCAGCCGGCCTGATGGGTGGTCCGGTGGCCCCTCCTGCCGATGCCTGGCAGCGCGCAGAGTCCGAGTACGTCAACTGGGCGACGGCGGCGCACTTCGGGCCGTTCGGCTCCCACGGCGACCCGAAGCGCACGGGAACGACCGGCACGCCGCGCAACCACCCGCTGAGTCCGGAACTCGCCCACGCCATCCAGGCGAACCACCACCGGTTGCTCGTCAAGCTCGAGCAGATGGCCTGGATCCAGGCCGTGCGTCCCTACCACCTGTTCGGGCTGCGCGTGGGCGCCACGCAGGACATCCTCCTGTGGGACGGGATCCCCGTGTTCCGCGGCTCTCGCGACCTCTCTCGTGAGTCACTCGGCCGCCGTGCGCTCTGGGCAAACGACCCATACGCCGGTTACCGCACCCGAACGGTCGTCGGCTACAACCGCGCCCACGGGTGGGACCACTTCGACCACGAGCACTGGTCGACGGACCTGTTGTTCGACTACTGGACGATCAGCGGCGACGCATGGGCGAAGGAGGAACTGCGCCAGCTCGGTGAGACCCTGAAGGGCCTCATGCGCCTGCAGGGTTACAACACTGCCTACGTGCAGGCCGTGCGCGCCGAGGGCTGGACCATGCAAGGCTTCGTCCAGGTCCACCTCGCCACCGGCGATGCGTCGATCCGCGACTATGCACTGCGTCGTGCGCTGGAGGTCATCGACTCCCAGCGCATGAAGGCCCACACGAGCCGAGCGGTCAGCTTCGCGGCGAACTACCCTGCGACCCTGTTCCCGGGGAGCCACAAGTTCTTCATGCCGTGGCAGCACGGGTCGATCCTCTACGGCTTCCTCGCCGCCTACCGCTTCTTCCAGGACCCGGTGCTGCTCGAGATCGCCGAGGACGTGGTGCGCGCGGTGGACTATGGGTGGGTGAAGGGGTTCCAGGACCCGCGCTTCGGCTACGTGGCAAACGGCCTGCGCTACTACGTCCCCGTCGAGGTGAACGGGACTCCCACGTCGCCCGAGGCATTCGACACCAACCGATCGATCGGGCCGCGCTGGGGTGACTCGCCGCTGGGTGGCGCCCACACCTTCCTGATCGTCGGGCTCCATGCCCTTGCCGAACTCACCTCCCGCACCAACATCCGCGACAAGGCCCTCGAGTACGGGAGCGCACTCTTCCCCGGCAACTGGGACAACAACATGCGCTGGTCGAAGTGGCACTACTGCATGCCGCTGCGCTACGCCCCGGGCGTGACGCAGTGACGCTCAGCCGGGCTGCGCGAGCAGTTCGGCTGCAGCCCGGTTCGCGAGGGCGATGCATGCATCGTTGTTGAGCACGCACCCCGGCAGCGCGGCGTGGTTGACGCAGTGGATGCGACCCGCGACCACGGTGCGGGGCGGCACGACGGGCGGTGATCCTGCTCGGGGCACCGGCTGGATCCAGCGGGTGCGGTGCACGCGCACGCTGCGCACCCAGGACGCCGTGGCCGCGGGATGGACGACCCGCAGGTCGGCGAGCGCCTGGTGCGCGATCTTCTCGTCCGGTTCGTCGAGCACCGGGCTGTCGGCGGCCGCGTAGCGCGGCAGGTAGACGAGGCTCGAACCGTTGCACCGGCTGGTGCCGATGATGCGGCTCATCTCGAGGATACCCGTCGTGACCAGCCGGTCGTCGCACAGGTTGGTGACGTAGCCGGGGCCCAGCGGCGAGGCGCCGGTCACCACGGTGCACGCGACGCCCAGGTAGCGCGTTGCACGCAGGCGGGCTGCGAGCCTCGGATCCAGGTCCGGCAACACGTCGGCAAGCAGGGGGTTGGGCAGGGTGCAGACGGCTCGGTCGAAACGATCGGCTCCCGCGGTGGTGACCACCGAGACGGATCCGCTGGCTGCATCGTGCCGCGCCTCGAGCACGCGTGCGCCTGCCTGCAGCCTCACGCCGCGCTCGCGCAGCCGCGCGCACAGCCGTTCGAGCACGCTCGCATAGCCGCCCTCGACGAAGCCGAAGCGGTCGCTCCCGCCAGACTGTCTTGCCGTGGCGAGGCGCTGCAGCGTGCCGTGGACGAAGCGCGCCGAGGCATCCACAGCGAGGTCGCCGAGCTTGGCGCGAAGCAGGTGGCGCCACATGCCCTCCCAGGCCTCACGGCCGCACCGCGCCGTGATCCATGCCGCGCACGTGGTGCCGTCGAGCACTGCCTCGTCCTCCGCGGCGCCGGCGCGCAGCGCCAGCATGCCGAGCCGCAGCTTGGCGACGAGGCCGAGGCCCGGCAGCCGCAGCAGGTCGATGGGAGTGCGCAGCCGGTGGAGGCCGCCCTGCATCCAGACCGAGGCCACGGTGGAGGTCCATTGCACGGCCGTGCCGAGGCCGAGTTCGTCGAGCAACTGCAGCAGGCTGCGGTCCTGCGGCGCGATCACGTGGTAGAAGCGGTCCCAGGCGAAGCCTTCGTACCGGGCGGCAACCGAGTTGCCCCCGAGTTCGGGTGCCGCGTCGAGCACCGTGACGTCGTCCCCTGCCTCGGCGAGTCGCAGTGCGAGCACGAGGCCCGTGATGCCGCCGCCGAGGACTGCCGTGCGCCTCACGACCGTGGCGGCCAGGCGACGTCCCGGCCGCACTCGCAGGCGTACACGCCCGGTTCGGGGTGCACGATGCCATCCTTGAGCTGGAGCACCGGCTTGCCGCAGCGACAGACGAGGCCGCGCAGGCGCGCCGGGTTGCCCAGCACGAGGGCGTGGGGCGGCACGTCGCGCGTGACCACGCTGCCCATGCCAACCATGCAGAACGCGCCGAGGACGAGCCCCGGGCCGATGGTGCAGTTGGCGCCGATGGTGGCCCCACGGCACACGCGGGTTGCGAGGGTGTGCTCGGTGGGGGCGCTGGTGAAGGGCTCGCGCAACTCGGGGTCCGCAGCGCGCGGGAACACGTCGTTGGTGAACACCGTGTGTGCGGCCACCATCACGCCGTCCTCGATGGTCACGCCTGCGCACACGTACACGCAGGCATTGAGCTTCACGAGGTCGCCGATGACGACGTCGTAGGCGACGTAGGTCTTCTCGCCCACGATGCACCGGCTGCCGATGCGGGCGCCGCGGCGGATGTGCACCGCATCCCACACGCTGGTTCCCTCGCCGAGGGTCGCGCCGGGCTCGACGATCGCGGTGGGGTGGATGCGGGCTTCGGCCATGGCGCGGATTCTACCGGGGGCTTGCGCGGATCACTCCACGTCGACGTCCTGCCAGCGGTGGTCGCGGGCAGAGCGATAGGCGGCCTCGATCACGAGCACCGAGGCCATGGCGTCGGTGGCGCCGATGCGTGGCTCGGTGCCGCGTGCGACCACGTCGGCGAAGTCCTCGAGCTGGGCGCGGAAGGCGCCAACCTTGTCGTAGCCGGACCCGAAGGGCGTCCACTCGCGCTCGCCCTCGCGCTTGTGGCGCGAGGTCTTCCAGCCGACCTCGAGGGTGCCGCGGTCGCCGTAGAGCCGCACGTAGGAAGGCACTTCCTTGGTGAGGCTCCACGACAGGTCCACCGAGCCCACGGCGCCGTTGGCGCTCTCGAAGAGCACCCGCGCGGTGTCCTCGACCTGGATGGGCTGCACCTTGCGCCCGAACTGCGCGGCCACGCGCCGGATCGGGCCCATCAGGAAGCGGGCGATGTCGACCGAGTGGCTGCCGTTGTCGAGCAGCACGCCGCCGCCGGCAACGGCAGGGTCGCTGTTCCAGCGCCTCGTCATGTCGACCTTCGAGCAGAACACGTTCTCGTACAGCAGCAGGGTGCCGATGACGCCCTCGTCGAGCAGCTGGCGCGCGCGCAGCATGTCGGGCGTGTAGCGGAACTTGGAGCCCATCATCAGCACGCGGCTGTGCTGCCGAGACGCCGCCACCATCCGCCGGGCCGCGTCGCCGGTGATCGCCAGCGGCTTCTCGCAGAGCACGTGCAGGCCATGGGCCATGAGCTGCACGGTCAGGGCCTCGTGGGTGACGGGCGGCGTGAGCACGAGCGCTGCATCGATGCCTAGGCCCGATGCCTGCGCCGCCAGGAGGTCGTCGACGTTCGCAAAGCGCGCCGGTCCGGGGCCGCCGAGCTCGCGGCGCGTGGGATCGACGTCCACGAGGGCCGCGAGCTGCAGTTGCTGCATGCCCTGCACGGCCAGCAGGTAGGCCGAGGCGATGCCGCCGCAGCCGACGATCGCGATGCGCAGCGGCCGGTCAGCCATGGGACCGAGCGCCCCCGGACAGCGCCGCCGCCTCGGTGCGGATCACGTCCGCGACATGGGCCACGTGCTCGCGCGTGTAGAGTTCGTTGATGGGCAGCACGATCACGCGGTCGAGTGCCCGCACCGCGCCAGGGTAGTCCTTGCGATGAAACAGCGGCTGTGGCTGCTCACGGCGAGGGTTGTGCTGGAGCGGCAGGAAGCTCACCGGCGAAGCCGACCAGTCCTGGAACAGCGCGCACTCGAAGGCCGGCTTCTGGATGTAGCGCGGCACGCAGAAGACGCCGCGGTCGCGCATCCGCTTGCCGAGCGCCACGGCGCCGCCGGCGATCCTCGCATCGTCGACGAAGAAGGCGTACTTCCACCACGAGTGCCGGCCGCCCGCGGGATCGCCCGG
The DNA here is from genome assembly GCA_041161695.1 of Planctomycetota bacterium. Taxonomy (GTDB): domain Bacteria; phylum Planctomycetota; class UBA1135; order UBA1135; family UBA2386; genus JBEATZ01. Next base: position 6,391 of record JBEATZ010000523.1, read on the forward strand.
CAGTTCGAGGCCGGGCACGTCGCGCAGCGCCGCACTCATCGCGGCAGCCACCTCGCGCCGGCGCTGCACGACCCATTCGAGCTTGCGCAGCTGCGCGAGCGCGACGGCGCCCTGCAGTTCGGTCATGCGGTAGTTGAGCGCCGGGAACACGTGGTCGGGCTTCGGGTCGCCGTAGCCCCATGCCTTGTTGACGAACAACGTGACGCGGCGCGCCACCTCGGGGTCGTCGGTGGTGACGAGCCCGCCCTCGCCCGTGGTCATGTGCTTGCCCTGCTGCAGGGACCACGTCGCGATCATGCCGCGGGTGCCGGGCCGTCCCGACTTCTCCTCGCACAGGAACGCCTGCGCCATGTCCTCGATCACCCAGAGGCCGCGGCTGCATGCCAGCTCGAGGATCGGCAGGATGTCGACCGGCATCCCGAACAGCGGGGTGACGACGATGGCGCGGGTGCGCGGGGTGATCTCGCGTGCGATCGTCTCTGCGGTCACGTTGATCGTGCGCGGGTCGACGTCGGCGAACACCGGCACGCCGCCCTCGTAGAGGATGGGGGTGAGGGCGCCCATGTCGGTGATGGGCGTGGTGATGACCTCGTCGCCGGGCTTCAGGCCCAGGGCGGCGATGGCGCAGTGCACGGCGGCGGAACCGGAGGCGCAGGCGATCGCGTGCTTGCGGCCCACGGTCGCCGCGAACTCGCGCTCGAGCCGCGTCACCATGGTGCCGCGCGTCGAGTTGAGGGTGCCGCTGCGGATCGCGCGCGCGACCAGTTCGACCTCCTCGTCGCCCAGCGTCCTGCCGCTTGCATCGGCATCGCTCGGCAGCGCGACGGTCGCCGGTGCCGCGGCTGCAGGTGCTGCTGCTGGCGCGATGCACGCCAGCAACGCAGCCAGCACGGCGCCGGCAGGATCCCGCGGCAGTGCGGCGGGCACCGTCGGATCGGGCTTCGCCAGCAGGACCTGGGCTGCGCGGGCGATGGCCGCTGCCTCGGTGCCGGCACACGCGGCGCCGCCTGCATCCAGCAGTTCGGGTCGCGCACAGCCATGGCCCAGGACCACGGCGCGGATGCCGAGCAAGTGGGCTTCCTCGAGGGCATGGGCGTCGTCCGTGAACACGATGCGCGCCGAGGCGAGGTCGTCGAGGCGCTCGCGGAAGGAACCGTGCGCGCGCGCCGCGGTGCAGTCGAGGCCGGCTCCGCGCGCAGCGGCTTCGCAGTGGGGCTGCAGGCGTGCGTCGTCGAGCACCGTCACCGCACGTGCGCCCGCCAGCGCAGGTGGTGCGACCCTGCCGGCCAGCATCCGGCCCACCAGGTGCACGCGCGAGGCAGGCAGGCCCTCGCGGCGCAGTGCGAGTTCCTGTTCGCGCGAGGCCACGCACAGCACGTCTGCCGCATGGTCCACGAGGCGCGCATCGCGATCGCGATCGATGCCATGGCCGCGGAGGCCGGCGTCGACGCGCACGGTGCGGATGCCGAGTTCCGTCGCGGCAAGGACAGCAGCCCGGCAGGCTGCCGTGTGGCCGTGTACCACCAGCGCCTGCGGGGTCGCGGCGCGCAGTGCCTGTCCGAGCGGCTCGAGCCACGCGGCAAGGGCCGAGGCCGACTGTGCAGGTGCGAGCAGGGTGGCCCCGGCAACGCCTGCGAGCCCCCAAGGGTCGGACCCGGAGCCGGCGGCCAACAGCACCACTTCGCGGGAATCAGCCCGCGCGGCCTCGACCACCGGGGCGAGGCGAGCCGCCTCGGGGGCGGTGGACGCTAGGAAGCAGATACGTGCCAAGCGAGGGGTGATGTGGGAAACGGGGCGTGGCGACAGTCTGCCCTACAAGCTGCGGCGATGCGAGCCTCCGGTCTCGCGCGGGGGCGGGCGCGAAGGCCGTGGTCGGTTGGTTCCCGCCGGGTGCAACCGTGTTCCCGGTGGCACCGCGCCCATGGCCTCAGCCCGGTCCCGACGTCTGGTTGAGGCGGACGGCCATCACGCTCAGCAGGTCCTTCACGCGCGCCTCGACCTGGTTCACGCGGGCCACGTTGTCGAGCACGATCGCCTCGCGGGCGCCCTGCGGCAGGAACACCAGCCTGCCGCTCTGCAGCAGCGCGAACTCGGCGAGGTCGGTGATCTCCTTCTTCATCTCGAGCCCCTCCGTCGACCAGCGCTTCACGTCGCCCAGGTAGCCGCGGTGCAGCAGGATCTCGCGCGCGTTGACCTCGTAGTAGTGGAAGCGCGTGTTGATCCAGACGATCCCGAACAGCAGCGCGAAGCCGATGCTCACGATCCCGTAGAAGTTCGTGTTCATCCGCGCATCGCCCATGGCACCCCAGATCGAGCCGAGGAAGCCGGTGACGTTCCAGTGCTTGTCGGCCCAGAGCACGAGCATCACGAGCGCGATCACCACCGCGACCAGGGTGATCGACTTGTAGCGCGAGAAGTCGAAGGCAAAGGTCAGCAGGTTGAGGAAGAACACGATCAGCCACGTGTTGCCCAGCCCGGCGATGCCCGTGGTGGCTCCCTCGCTGCTGAAGAGCGAGAGCACGAAGAACAGCGTCGCGCACACGAAGGTGGGGTAGAAGAACACCACCTTCGGCCAGGGCCGGATCAACACGCTCTCCGGTTCGGGGGCGGGGACGGAGGGCAGGGGTGCGGTGCTGGTCATGGCCACGGGGCCCGATTGTGCCTGCCCGCGAACCCCGGCCGCCACGGCGGGAGTCACAATCGGGAGTCGCGGGCCCGGTTGCGGGCGAAATCCCTTGAGGCCTGTGCTAAACGTGCGGCTCGTGAAACGGAGCCACGGAAGGATCCTGGGTGCCCTGGCACTTGCGTGTCTCGTACACCTCGTGACGACCCTCCTTGCCGCGTGCAACGGGGGGGTGCAGCCGTTGCAGCCGGCCCAGCAGCCGCGCACGGAGGATCCGCAGGCCATCGTGGTGCGGTTGCAGGGTGCCCTGGGCACGGTCGAGGCCGCCCGCTGCCAGCGCGCGCTGCGCTGGGCCGAGGCCTCGGGCATGGAAGCCGTCGTGTTCCACCTCGACTCCGCAGGCGGCATCGAGGACGCCACGGCGGAATCGGAGGCGCTCCACGAGCGCGTCCTCACCAGCCCGGTGAAGACGATCGCCTGGGTGTCCGGCAAGGCAACCGGCGGCGCCGCACACCTCGCGATCCTCTGCGACCAGGTCTGGTTCGCCCCCGGCGCCGAACTCGGCGCCATCGACCCGGTCGACATCCCGCTGGAGGAACTGCTCGGCCTCGCGCCCGAGGACGCCGCTGCGCAGCGCATGGCCGCGTTCCGCGCCGAGGTCCTCGGCCAGCTCGCGCGCAGTGGCCGCAAGCTGGGGGCGGATGCGCTCCAGCTGTGCGCGGGCATGGCGGATCCATCGCTCGTGCTGCGTCGCGTCGAGGTGACCGAGGGCGGCATCGACACGATGAAGATCCTGTCCGACCCGGAGATCGACGCGCTGCGCAAGGCCGGTACCACGGTGCGCGTGGCCGACGACCTGTCGCGGCCGGTGATGGTGGACGGGCGCCTCGCGCAGGCCACGGGCCTCGGCTCGGGCATCGTCACCTCGGTGGAGGAGCTGGGCACCGACCAGTTGCTGCTGCCCGCGGGCGCACTGGTCGAGATCACGCCCAACTGGTCCGAGCACGCCGTGTCGTGGCTGGAACTCCTCCAGCCCGTCCTGCTCGTGATGGGTCTCACGCTGCTGGTGCTCGAGGTGAAGACCCCGGGCGTGGGGCTGCTCGGCGTCCTCGGCGTGATGCTGCTGAGTCTCGCGTTGCTGCACGGCTGGCTCGTGGGCCTCGCCGAGGCGGCCGAGATCCTGATGTTCTTCCTGGGCCTCGCCGCCATCGCGGTCGAGGTCTTCCTGCTGCCCGGGACGGTGTTCTTCGGCGCGACGGGCCTCGTGTGCCTCGCGGCCTCGCTGGTGCTGTCCAACCAAGGCTTCGTGCTGCCGCGCACCCTGAGCCAGGACGAGATCCTGCTCGACAACCTGGTGCGCCTGCTCCAGTTGTTCGCGATGACGTTCGCGGGCACGTTCGTGATGTGGCGCCTGCTGCCGCACCTGCCCTTCTTCCGCAACCTGTTCCAGCCGGCGCCCGCGGCTGCGTCTGCCACCGGGGCGTCCACCCAGTTCGGCGCCTTGCCGACTGCCGCGAGCGACCTCGTCGGTCGTACCGGTCGCGCTGCCACCACGCTGCGCCCCGCGGGCGTGATGGAGTCCGGGCAGGACCGGCTCGATGTCGTCACCGACGGGGAGTTCCTGGAGGCCGGCACGCCCGTGCGGGTGGTCCAGGTGGAGGGCAACCGGATCGTGGTGGCCCGCGACGAGGCAGCCGCCACGCGTGCCTCGGAGCGCGGCGAAGTGGGCATGGTCGTGCTCATCGCCGTGGTCGGGATCGCGCTGCTCGTCGCCGAGGTGTTCTTCGTGTCCTTCGGCGTGCTGTCCGTGATGAGCGGCACGGCCCTCATCGGCGCGGTGTTCCTCGCCTTCCAGGAGTCCACGGCCTTCGGCGTGACCCTGCTGGTGGCCGAGGCGATCGCCGCACCGCTCGCGGTCACCGCAGCCTTCAAGCTGATGCCGAGGACCCGCCTCGGCAAGGCCATCATCCTCGACGCACCGAGGCACGAGGACGTGTCCGCCGGCGCCGAGGACGCCTCGCTGCGCGGTCTGCTGCACAAGGAGGGCACGACCCTCTCGGTGCTGCGTCCTGCCGGCTATGCCCGCATCGAGGGCCGCCGCATCGACGTGGTCACCCGTGGCGAGATGCTCGATGAGGGCGTCCCGATCCGCGTCCTCGAAGTCTCCGCGAACCGTGTGGTGGTTGCCGCCACCGGTCCCGCTGCATCCAGCTGAACTCCAACCCAAACACAACCATGCTTGCCCAATCACCCAGCCTGTTGCCCTGGCTCCTCGGCGCGCTGCTCATCCTGCTGCTCGTCCTGGTCATCATCCTGCTCAAGTTCGTCAACCTCTGGGTGCAGGCGTTCATGTCCAAGACGCCCATCAGCCTGTTCCAGCTGGTGGGCATGTGGCTGCGCAAGGTCAATCCCACGGTCATCGTGCGCTCGATGATCAGCGCCACGCAGGCAGGCGTGCCGCTCGACGTGCGCCAGCTCGAGGCGCACTTCCTCGCCGGCGGCAACGTCTTCACCCTGGTGCGCGCGCTCATCGCCGCGGACCGTGCCAACCTCGGCCTCGACTTCCGGGCTGCGGCTGCCATCGACCTCGCCGGCCGCAACATGCTGGACGCAGTGCAGACCTGCGTGAACCCCAAGGTGATCGACTGCCCGGCAGAGGGCAAGGTTGCCGCCATGGCCAAGGACGGCATCCAGGTGCTGGCCAAGGCCCGCGTGACGGTGCGCACCAACCTCAAGCGCCTCGTCGGCGGCGCCACCGAGGAGACGATCATCGCGCGCGTCGGCGAGGGCATCGTGTCGACCATCGGTTCGTCCCTCTCGCACAAGGACGTGCTCGAGAACCCCGACCGCATCAGCAAGGGCGTGCTCGCCAAGGGGCTCGATGCCGGCACGGCCTTCGAGATCCTCTCGATCGACATCGCGGACGTGGACATCGGTGACAACATCGGCGCCCGCCTGCAGGCCGACCAGGCCGAGGCCGACAAGCGCGTCGCCCAGGCCGCGGCCGAGAGCCGCCGCGCGATGGCCGTCGCCGCCGAACAGGAGAACGTGGCGGAGATCGCCGCCAACCGCGCCAAGCTCGTGCTCGCCGAGTCCGAGGTGCCCAAGGCCATGGCCGATGCATTCCGCTCCGGCAACCTGGGCATCATGGACTACGTGCGCATGAAGAACATGGAAGCCGACACCCGGATGCGCACGCAGATCGCGTCGTCCGAGGAGTCGCACCAGCAGGGGCAGGAACAGCGCAACAAGGGCCTGGCCGGGAGCTGACGGGTGCTCGAGAAGATCTGGGCAATCCTCCGCGACAACC
>JBEATZ010000525.1:0-3100 GCA_041161695.1 Planctomycetota bacterium
GTTCGCCGGTGACTCGTCCTCGATGTCGAAGCCGCTGCCGAAGGTGAGGATCACCATCTCGAACCCGACCTCGGCGCACTGGTCGACGGCAGTGCGCACGGCGTCCGGGTCGGAACTGCGCACGTGCATCATGAGCGGGTTCTCGGTCGCCCAGGGGGCGAGGGTGCGGTACATGCGGCACAACGACAGCGCCTTGCGCGTGTGGTCCGCGCCGCCCTGTGCGAGCAGCCACGTGCGGAAGGTCTGGAAGGTGGTTCCCGGCGCGATCGTCTGCGCCGGTCCGACATCCGGCCGCACCTCGAGCAGGCAGCGCGTCTTCCGCTCGTAGTTGACCTGCGTCTCGTAGAGCGGATCCGGCACCCAGTGCACGCAGTGCGCGCTGCCGTCGAGTCCGTTCATGGCATGGAAGGCGAAGTCGGTCTCGACGTGCAGTTCGGGCAGCCGCACGGCCGCGCGCATCGCGTCGACGCGCGACTCGGGCTCCACCGCGGCCAGCACCACGGACGTGAACGCGTCGAGTTCGAGGCTGGCTGCGGACCCGTTGTGCAACTCGATCCACTGGCTCCAGAGCGGCAACCCGTCGTACAGCTCGAAGTGCACGGTGGCGCGCACGGCGTCGTCCATGCCCTCGGGCGCACGGAAGTGGAACCGCACGTGCACGCCGCGCGGCGGCCACACGGCATCGGGTGCGGCATGGCGCACGCGCTTCCACGCGAGACGCTCGGTGATCGGCCCCTGTTCCATCCGCTCGAACCGGAAGGCCGCCGGGTCCGGCTGCATGGCATCGATCCACTGCGGCAGCAGGAAGGCGTGGTTGGGCTGGCCCTGCAGGCCGCCCACGGGCACGGCCTTGCCGCCGAGGGTGAGCACCCCGAAGGGCCGCACCGAGCGCACCAGTTCCTCGCCGTTCGGGCCGTGGCGCAGCGACACCAGCGCTGCATCGGGCGCGAGGCGGAAGGTCGCGCGCACGAGGCCGTTGTCGAGCGCGAGTTCGCGGCCGTCGGCCGAGGGGTTGGCGCGGGCCACGAACGGCGTCGGGTCGACGAGGAAGTCCCCTTGCTGGGCACGTGCCAGTCCACCCAGGGTTGCGAGCAACAGGACGGCCTCGGCAGTGTGGATCCGCATCGCCACACGATTCGCCCACGACCGTGCGCGCGCAAGCGCCAGCCCTGCTTGCTTCGTGTGCGTGCGGGCCCATGCTGGCCCCATGTCCGCGCCCCTCCCCACGGCCTTCCTCGGCCACGGCAGCCCGATGCACGCCCTCGGCGAGGACGCCGTGACGCGCGCGTGGGCGGAGTTCGGTCGCTCGGTGCAGCCGCGCGCCGTGCTGGTGGTGAGCGCGCACTGGTGCACGCGCGGCACCGCCGCCACGGCGATGGCGCAGCCGCGCACGATCCACGACTTCCACGGGTTCCCGCGCGAACTGTACGCGGTGCGGTACCCTGCGCCCGGTTCGCCCGAACTGGCCCGCCGCGCGCTCGCGCGGTTGCACGACCATGCGGGGGGTCGGGTGGCCGAGGACCATGGCTTCGGCCTCGACCACGGTGCGTGGTCCGTGCTGCTCCACGTGTTCCCCGAGGCGAGCATCCCGGTCGTCCAGGTGTCCCTCGACCTGGCCCAGCCGATGGAATGGCACCTCGAGGCCGGGAGGCTGCTGCGCCCGCTGCGGGACGAGGGCGTGCTGGTGCTGGGCAGCGGCAACGTCGTGCACAACCTCGGCGACCTCGACCCCGACGAGGGGGCGCCGATGCCGGCTGCAGGCCGCCGGTTTCGCGACCACGTGGAGCAGGTGCTCGCCGCGGGCGACGATGCCGCCCTCGCGGCATGGCGGTCCCATCCCGATGCCGCCTACGCCGCGCCCACGGTGGAGCACTTCCTGCCGCTGCTCTGGGTCGCCGGGGCAAGGCGGCCGGGGGAGCCATTGCGGGTACTGGCCGACGGACCGGCGCACCGCGGGATCTCGATGTTCAGCTGCGCGTTCGGCTGAGCCGGGGCGGATCCGGTACCAGATCGTCGCCAACGGCAGGGCGGCCCCGCGCGTAAGATGCCGCGCCGCCGGATCCCCGGCGTTCCCTCGTCCCGAGAACCGCATGAACCCAACGATGCTCCGCCGCAGCCGCGGCGTCCTCGCAGCGCTCGTCCTCGCCGCCCTGCTGCCCGCGCAGCGCGCGCTCACCCACGACGACTACGACGGGTGGAAGTCGCTGCGCGCGACCACGCTGTCGCTCGACGGCAAGTGGGTGGCCTACCAGGTGGAACCCCAGTGGGGCGACGGCGTGCTGGAGGTGCGCTCGACGCAGTCCGACACCAAGTGGACGCACCCGCTGGGCGAGGGCGCGCGCTTCTCGGCCGACGGCCGGTATGCCGTGTTCATGGTCGCGCGCTCCAAGGTCGAGCAACGCAACAAGCAGCTCGAGGAGCTGAAGAAGAAGGCGAAGGAGAAGAAGGAAGGCAAGGAAGCTGGCGCCGCCGAGGGAGCCGAGAAGAAGGAAGAAGCCCCGGCCCAGGCGCCTGCCGAACCGCAGGCCCAGCGGGGCGAGGGCGGACGTCGCGGTGGTCGCGGCGGCAGGCCCGGCGGCGCCCCTGCCGGCGGTGCGCGGCCCGGTGCCGCGGCACCCTCGCCTGCAGCGCCTGCCGAGGACACCACCCGCAGCATGGCGATCCTGGACCTCGCCACCGGCAAGGTCGAACTCGTGGAGCGCGTGAAGGGCTTCACGCTCGGCGAGGAGAGCAACACGCTCGTCTACCACCTCGAGAAGCCGGCTCCCAAGAAGGAGGAGCCGAAGAAGGACGAGGCGAAGCCGGAGGCCGCCAAGCCGGAGGCTGCGAAGCCCGCCGAGCCGGCGAAGCCTGCCACGGAGCCTGCGGCCGAACCTGCCAAGGAGCCTGCTGCCGCCGAGCCCAAGCCTGCGACCGAGGCGCCTGCCGGCGGCGAGGCCAAGCCCGCCCAGCCCGCGCGCAAGGACCCGCCCAAGGCCGACCCGCTGGAGAAGAAGCGCAAGGAGGGCACGGTCCTCGTGGTGCGCGACCTCACCGGCGCGCGCCCGGAGCAGCGCATCGAGGACGTCGTGGGCCACGGCACCACGCGCAAGGAACAGTG